>DAONES010000030.1:0-19600 GCA_035403205.1 Methanothrix sp.
ACTTTCGGGAGCTTTTCACCTACCAGCTGGCTTTTGTGATTCCGGTTCTGGGCGTCTTCGTGGGCGGAGCCTATGCCGTAATATCCATTGCCACCGGCCTTTTAAAGCTGATACTGGTCATGATCCTGGGCCGGGCATATCTTCCCGCAGATATGTCTCATCCTTCCGGGAACTCTTCCTCATCCAGTGAGCCGCTCTCGTCCTCTCGTGGGTCCCGGGCAAAGATCAATTTGAGGCAGGCGGCCATAAAATCCCTGCGCGGACAGACCCGCATATTTCTCAGAATCGCAGGGCTCTACTTCATCATGACCTTCCTGGTCCTGTATTTGAGCAGGGAAGGCATTTTTGAGTCCCTGGATGTCCTGCCACTGGCCAATTTCTTTGGGGTGCCCCCGGAGACGGTAATCCCGCTCACCATTTATGTGGCCAGCCCCAAGGCAGGGATCACTTTGCTTGGCCCTCTCATCGAAAACGGCGGCATATCTGAGACAAAAGCCCTGATCGTCCTCATGCTGGGCAGCTTGTTTATGCTTCCCTTCTACTCTCTCCGCTCGCTTCTGCCCAACTATACCTCGGTCTTCGGCATAAAGCTAGGTATGTCGCTGGTGATAATATCCACAGGCATCAGCGTAGCGGTGAGGCTATCGGTACTGGTTGCGCTTCTCATTTCTTCTTCATGATGTTTATAGAAGCTCCTGCGAAGGCCGCTCCCACCACGATATTTGAGAAGTAAGTAACAGCTCGCCAGAGGATGACCAGAGGACCAAGCAGTGCTGGCGAGACAAATATTGAATAAAGATAGCTCATGGATAGCTCAGCCACGCCGCTGCCGCCTGGAGTCAGAGGCAGGATGGCAATTATGGCCAGAATAATCTGGGATGTAATGGATAAAAGGAATCTGGGTTCCGCACCCATGCCGATGAGCAGGGCGGATGGGACTAGAAAGTCGCTCATCCAGATGAGGGCGGTAAGTCCTGCCATCACCGGAGTGCACCGCATTATCTCCCTGGCAAGCTGAATTCCTGCTTCGCGAAAGAGCCAGATCTCCCGTTCCAGAGAAAATATGATGGGCCTATTGCCGGTCTTCTTCTTCAGCCAGAGCAAAAATCCGGCAATTCTCTCCGGACGGTTGACAAGCTGCCAGAGAAAGGTGAGAATCAAAATGAGCAGGATCGCGAAGAATGCTCCGATCTTCAGGCCGAAACCGGTCAAAAAGTTGGAGAAGATCAGGAATAGAGCCAGGGATGCGACAAAGAAGATGCTGTCCAGCAGCCGCTCGCCTACAGCCACGGCGGTTGCGCTTCCGTAGCTCATGCCGTCATCTGCCAGGATCTTGATGCGCAGAGGCTCTCCTCCGGCGGAAGAAGGAGTGAGGGCGGCAAGGAAGTTTGACGCCAGCGTCGAAATGAGCGAGAGGTGAAAGCTGATTTCATGCCCGGCGAGCGAGGCCAGAAGCTTGAGCCTGACGGCATAAAAGATCCAGGAGAAGGCATGCAGAACAAAAGCCAGCAACAGGAATCGCACCTGGACGGCGCAGAGCATCTTCCAGCTTAAATTAGTCTCTGTAAATTTCAAGATAAGAATAACTGCGGCCAAGCTCATGAAGACGGCGAGCAGTGCAGCCTTTACCCGTTCATCAAAGAACTGAAGTCTCAAGTTCCCTCTCACAGGCAGCCTTTTTCTCTCTAGGCCACCTCTTGATAGATTGCTTGCATGCAATCAAGCGCCCTCTTCCAGGAATATTTCTCCTCTACGCTTCTTCTGCCCATGGAACCAAGGCGATCTCGCAGCATCTCGTTTTCATGCAGCTCCAGTATAAGCTCGCACAGCTCCTGTGTGCTGGAGTAGACCCTGCCGCCGTGTTGAGCCACCTCGTTTACTCCCGGAGTATTGAAAGCCAGAACCGGCGTCTTGCAGGCCATTGCTTCCAGGAGAACGATGCCGAAAGCTTCCAAGCGGTTTTGGGTTGGCAAGACAAGCACCTCTGCTCGGGAGATTGTTTCTATAAACATGCTTCGCTCCAGCCTCCCTGTGAACCTTGCCCGGACATTCAGCCGTCTCGCCAGGTCCTCTAAGCGGCTCCGGTCATAGCCATCTCCAACGAGGAGCAGCTCCAGATCCGCTCTCTTTTGCACCTCGCTCATGGCAACGATCAGAGCTTCAACTCCTTTGTAGCTGATCATTCTGCCCGCATAGAGCACATAATTGCCTTTTTTCTGGAGGGGAGGATATAGAGATACATTGATTGCATTGGGCACAATCTTCAGCTTGTGCTGATAGTCCTTAAGGATGGGTGAAGTCGATGCATAGCTCTTTGTGGTGGCAATTACGATCTTGGCTTCATCCAGAACCGGACGGACCATCTTCTCATTTATCTTCTCCAAAGAAGCTGCAAATGGATGGGGCATTGAGTGACCGTTCAATATCTCCGGGATGACCACGTCATTGTGGTAAGTTACAACCTGCGGAGCCTCCCTGCGCAGCATGAATGCAAAGAGCGGGCTTGGGATATGGCTGTGAAAAACATCCGCCTGAAATTTAGGCAACTTGATTGGTATTGGTGAATAAAATAAGTCAATGCTGGGTATGCAGATCATCTCGCCGTTCCATCTTCCGCAAGATGAGGCAACGCTGACCTGATGGCCCATCCTGGCCAGGCCTTCGGCCAGCTCTTTCACATGATACTCCACTCCACCTACATGGGGCGGGAAATAGGGAGATATCTGAATTATTTTCATGGATGGCCAACTGCGCTTTTTGATCAAAAAAATTTAAAATAGAGTGCCTTTGGGCTCTTTGACCAGAACCACAGGTCTTCCGGATAACTGGGACAGAAGCCACGGATCCACGCTCGACATATCCTGGGAACCGGTATATCTTGATTCGGTCCGATTGATGATGATTGGAGTGTAGTCCGCATAACTGGTCGGATAGTACCATTGAGGCTCAGTTCCCGGCGGATATAGGACGCCTCCATGAAGGCCGAATCCCTTGGGAGCGCCGCCCCAGTTCCACAGGTTATTGGCGATCTCCATTGTGCTGATCGGCTTTGTCCCGTATTTTTCCATCCAAGAAGTCCCATAGTCCCCGCCGACGCTTTGAGATCCGCCGGATAGCGGTATGCATGCCAGGGTGATGCATACGCAGATGATTGAGGCCAATGTAGCTTTCATCTTATCTCCTCAGAATCCGTGATTTGCCTTTAATATCGCAATGGTATTTTCCAGCTTGGGATCATAAGTGGGTGGCTTTGGCGCCTTTGGAGGGGGTGACCCCCAATCGGAGAGATTCTTGGAGACATTTTCCAGATCCTGTAGCATTGAATCTCCTCCATCTCCGCCAAGGGACAGAACTGAGCCGTTCCTTGTGAGGTTGAGGGACAAATTTATGGTGGAATTGTTTGACAGCCCACCGAATATCAAATTGCCTTTACCCCCCCCCAGATCAACTATTGATTTGCTTTGTGTCAATAAAACCAGAGCCATAAGCACTGCGATGGACAATATCGTTCGTCTCATTCCATTCCCGGCATCTAGCATCCGTGCGGTAGCATAAATACGCTGTGCTTCGGCAAAAAAATTTCCGCAGACGGCGTCATCTGCCGTGCCAATCACATCTCAGTAGATCTCTCCGAAGACCTCAAAGTAGGCCTTTTCATGCTTGCAGGCGGGACACTCGTCAGGAGCTGCGCTGCCCTCATGCATATATCCGCAATTGCGGCATCGCCAGACCACCTTTCCTTCTCTCTTGAAGGTCGTTTCCTCATCAAGGTTCTTTTTCAGGGTTAGATACCTTTTTTCGTGACCTTTTTCTGCGACGGCGATATTCAGGAAGGTTGCGGCAATCTCAGCAAAGCCTTCTGACTGGGCGGTCTTTGCAAAGGATGGATACATTTCAGTATGTTCAAATCGTTCTCCATTCGCTGCCTCCATCAGGTTTGCACTGGTTGACGCAATCACTCCCGCAGGAAAATGCGCAGATACGGCAACCTCCCCGCCTTCCAGAAGCTTGAAAAGAACTTTTGCATGTTCCTTTTCATTGTCTGCGGTATCCAGGAATATTGCAGCAATCTGCTCGTAGCCCTCTTTTTTCGCTTGAGAGGCAAAATACGAATACCTATTTCTGGCCTGCGATTCTCCTGCAAATGCGGTCATCAGATTTTTTTCTGTCTCAGTTCCTTTGAGGCTCTTCATATCTCATTGATATCTCCTTTCACGTAGATATAGCTTAGGTTTGAAATCCGAGCTTGCCAGCTATGCCTCTGTAGATATGTGGGCTGTGGATATGCGGGCCGCAATCTTTTTAATCATCTCTGCGGTTTTTGCTTGCCAAGCTGATTGCCTTGCCCTGAAAAATGCATTGCATTCAAGCCGGAAGATGGGAGTACTAGCGGGTTTTTTTATGCTGGATGGATGGATACGAAGAAGGATCGTCTGGTACCTGACGAATAAGCAAGTAGTGGCGTGGAGAGCCAAGCGGCACGGAAGATGCGTCAGATGCGGCAAATGCTGCGGATCGTGCCTCGCCTACGACTCCAAGAACAAGCGTTGCAGAATATATCGCATTCGTCCCAGCATCTGCAAGGCATTCCCGCTCACGCCTGAGGATTTGAATAACCTCCACACATGCGGCTTTTATTTTGAGAAATAGATTTATTTTTTAAACCAATTGATCGTCTCCAAGAGGGCCTCCTCAAGATCGAACCTGGGAGCATAGCCTATGCCCTTCGCCCGGCTTATATCTGCCAGGGAGTGCCTGATGTCTCCACTGCGGACCGGCCCATGCCTGGGAGCTACATCCTTTCTCAGGATCTTGCCGATCACCGTTATCAATGTATTCAGGCTGATGCTCTTGCCTGAGGCGATGTTATAGACTCCTGGTGCTGCACGGCTGGCAAGAATATTGGCAGAGACCACATCACGCACATAGACGAAATCGCGAGTCTGCTCCCCGTCTCCATAGATGACAGGCTGCTTATCGCTGAGAAGTGAGGAGACGAATCTGGAGATGACACCTGAATACTCAGATGAGGGATCCTGCTTGGGTCCAAAGACATTGAAATAGCGCAGGGATACTGTCTTCAGGCCATAAAGCTCCTGGAAAACATGGGCGTAGTGCTCAGCAGCTATCTTAGATACGGCATAGGGAGACATTGGTTCCGGCAGCATATCCTCTTTTTTGGGTAGCTGCGGCGAGCTGCCATAGACTGCCGCCGAAGAGGCCTGAACCACATGTCCTACTCCGGCATCTTTGGCTGCGATCAGCACATTGAGAGTCCCATCGATTCCCGCCACATTAGTTCGCAGGGGATCTTCCACGCTCTTCTTTACGGATGCTATTGCCGCCTGATGAAAGACGCAAGCCGCCCCTTCGAAGGCTTTCTTTAGCAGCGCCAGATCTGCCAGGCTTGCTTTGAGGAATCTTACATCCATACCGGCCAGGTTTTCCATCTTTCCGGCGGAGAGATCATCGATAACGAGAACATCATTGTCTCTGCAGAGGCATTCGGCGAGGTTCGAGCCTATGAAACCAGCTCCACCGGTAATAACGAACTTCTCAGACATGTCGATTTATCCAATCATGTCCTGACTTCTTCAAATTGTCGGACAAAAATGATCAGCAAAGCATTGCATTTATATCAAATGAGTATAGACGATAAGCAATTCAATCTCAAAGGCATCATCCATATGGCAAAAGTCCAGAGCAACGATGATAGAATGAATAGAATGCCAATTATGCCTCGCGAAAACCCAGAAATGAGCGAAGGCGATTTGATAGACCTGAAGCTTCATGCCGCTCAGGAGATTCTGTCCGAGGTCTTCGGCATAACCGTGGTCGAGGCGAAAGAGATGATCAGGCAGAGAAGCAAAGAGAGGATCATCTGGCCGGAGAGATTTCAAACCGATAGATAATAATATATCCGTGCAATCAGAAGCTAATTCTAATGGGAATGCTGACAAAGCTCATAAAGACCGCCATTAGTGCGGTGCTTCTCAACAAAGCTATGAGAAGCGCCTTCTTAGCGGCATTGAAAAAATCGATTAACTGTGTGCTTCAGCCATCGAGAATTACTCAAATAAGGGCATTCTTTTCCAGGTTCATAAGATCGGCGACATCCTCGGCTGGGAGCAAGGGCGGCTCCAGTCTTCTTTTGATTCTATTTAAGGGCGCAGCCGAATTATTGCTCCTGCGGTTTGCCAGGAAAAGAGGCTTTCTTGGCACGGCGGCTCTCTCAGCTCTTGCCGCTATCTTGCTGAACATGTTTAAAGATCGGGGAGAAAATACGGGAACAAACAGCCGCAGGCAGAATATCAGCATCATCGAACATGATGATTACACCATTCTCGATGAGGGCCATTGACATATATAGTAATTCGATAATTCTCTTTTTATGACTTTCAGAGCTGTGGAAATGATAGCAGAGCTCATGGCGCTCTCTGCTCGCACCGCACCCAAAGGCCGGGGGCAGGACTCGATATCAATCAGAGTCGTGGCCGGCAAAGAGCTAGAGGAGCTATCCGGAGAGATGCGCCGCCTGGGCGAGGAGAGGGGCGTCAAGTTCTTTTTGAGAGATGCCGGCAACCTGGAAAAGAGCGATGCCTGCCTTCTCATCGGCTGCCGGGCTGCAGATAGCGTGGGCCTTGACTGCGGAGGATGCGGCTATGCAACCTGCAATGAAATGAGGCAAGCACAGGAGCGTTTCTTGGCTGAGAAGCCGAAAACGCCTTTTCAGGGCCCCAATTGCGCCATAAAGATGGCTGACCTCGGCATTGCTCTGGGCTCGGCTGCCAAGACCGCCAGTATGCATAATGTTGACAATAGGATCATGTTCAGTGTAGGGGTTGCAGCCCTCTCCCTGAACTGGCTGGAGGGCTGCGCCGTAGCCTACGGATTGCCGCTCAAAGCATCAGGAAAGAGCATATATTTCGATCGACCGGCATGAGAGCAGGTGAATATCTTTGGCCAAGATGAAGATCAGAGGCGGAGATCTGGATCTGGTGGAGTACGAGTTCCAGCCCTTTAAGCCGGGTGAGTGCGTCCACACACTGGGATTCGAACGAAGCTGCCAGCTATCGCCGCGCACAGGTAAAGTCAAGGCGATAGCACCCGGGCGCATTCATCTGACTGTACTGGACATGAACCGTTTTTCTCCAGATCGACCGGGGGGAGGTGGCGTGGGCTTTGCCCTGCAGATATACTGCTCAGCCGAGGTCGAATGCATCGCATCCGGCCTGGAGATAGATTATTCGCGTGAGCCTATCATCCGCCATTTCGCAGAGGTCTTTAGAAAAACGGTTCGCTATGATGGCGGCTTCAGGATTTCCGTCTCTGACCATGAAAAGAAGCATGTCGGCCTGGGCTCGACTGGATCAGTCCTCCTTGCCCTGGGCCATGCCATGAACACTGCTCTCGGCTCTCCACTCAATGCCGAGCAGATTCGACTGCTCATCGGATATAATTATGTGGAGGAGACTGAGGACGGGCAGGTCGCCAGGGGCTTTGAGACCGGAGTTGGCCCGGCGGCTGCCACCTATGGAGGCATGGTCATCACCGGCGACGAGCTGGCTGTAGCCTACCGCCATAGCTTTGCGGCAGGAAAGAACGTCTTTATCACCATACCGCCTACAATCGTCTCTTCTGCCGGTCGGGCGGAGTTCGATCTGCTCATGAACCGGGCCAGGAATCTCGATTATCAGGACCGGGAACTGAAAGCATATCTTCTGCTCATGGATCTCATCCCCGCTCTGGAGAGAGACGATCTGAAAAAGATCGGCGATATCATCTGGGAGATAGAATTCAGGGGCTCGAAGAGGGCAGAGGTAGAGCACCACGGATTTGAGATCTACCGGCAGATGAGCCTGCTGCGCGAGGCTGGCCTGGAATTTGTGGGCATGAGTTCAGTTGGTCCATCCATTGCCATTGTAACCGAACGGAGCCGGGAGGCGGTAGCAAGGTTGATCGAGCCGTTGGGGCTGGAGATTGCCATCGAGACCAAGGTGAACAACGAGGGGCTAAAGATACACCAATGATTCGCATCGAAATATCGAATCAAGATATTGAGCCCTCAATCATGCCAATGGAGCTATAGAAAGTGAAGATCCTTCTTATGGGCAATCCCAACGTGGGCAAGAGCGTCATATTCTCCCGACTGACGGGAATAGATGTCATCTCCGCTAATTACCCAGGGACCACAGTGGAATATACCGAAGGGCGCATGAAACTGGGTGAGCAGATGGCGACCCTCGTGGATGCTCCCGGGGTCTATTCCCTGGACCCGACCACTCGAGTGGAGGAGGTCAGCCGCAAAATCTTCTTAAATGGCGCAGATGTGGTCGTAAATGTCATCGATGCCACCAATCTGGAGAGAAACCTTAACCTCACACTGCAGATCCTGGAAAAGGGTGTGCCCACAATCGTCGTCCTCAATCTCTGGGATGTCGCAACCAGGAAGGGCATTCTGATTGATGCAAAAGCCCTTGAGAAGGAACTGGGGGTTCCCGTAGTGGCCACGGTTGCAGTGAGCGGCCAGGGAATTCGGGACCTGGTGTGTGCCTTAAGGCAAGAGAGCAAATCCAGTGCTCCGTCTGCAATTCATTTCAACTCATCGGATCAGAGATGGGCGAGGATTGGCGAGATTGCCGCCCGGACGCAGAAGGTGATGCACCGCCATCCATCTATCTTCGATCATCTGGAAGACCTATCCATAAAGCCTCTGACCGGAATTCCACTGGCAATTCTTGCCCTTTATCTTTCATTCAGCCTGGTGATCGAAATCGGTGAGACGCTGCAATTGAAAATCACCGATCCGATATTTTTGGCCTACAGCCAATTCATAAGCGATGTCGTAGAAAATTATATCAGTTCTCCTCTGCTGCGTGACATTCTGATCGGGACATCTCCTGAGCTGCTCAAGTCATTCGGCATCCTCACCACCGGCCTTTATATTCCGCTGGGTGTGGTTTTGCCTTTCCTCATTCCTTTTTATCTGGTTTTGGGAATGCTGGAGGATATCGGTTATCTTCCCAGGCTGAGCATCATTCTCGATGCCTTCATGCACAGGATCGGACTGCACGGGGCGGCTATCCTGCCCTGCGTTCTGGGAATGGGTTGCAGTGTGCCAGCAGTGCTCTCCGTTCGCATCCTGGAGTCGCCCAAGCAAAGGTATCTGGCGGCCACGCTAATGACCATGGCTATTCCCTGCGCGTCCCAATCGGCCATGATCTTCGGAATGCTCGCGCCTTACGGCCTGAGATACATACTGGCTGTCTATCTCACTCTCTTTTGCACTTTCGCCGTGACCGGTTTTCTGTTGCATAAATTTATCGGTGGGGAGTCTCCGGAGATTTTTCTGGAGATACCACCCTATCGCATGCCAAACTTGCATTCGTTGCTCAAGAAGACATTCATCCGCATTCGAGAATTTTTAAAAGAGGCCGTGCCATACATCGCCCTGGGCATGATGGTGATGAACTTCTTTTTCCTGACCGGCCTAATGCATCTGATTGGTGAAGCAATGAGGCCGGTAGTATCCGGATTACTGGGACTGCCAAGCGACGCCGCTACGGCACTAATCATCGGTTTTTTAAGAAAAGATGTGGGGATAGGAATGTTTGCGCCCCTGGGAATGAATGCCGTGCAGCTGGTAATTGCGTCTGTTGTGCTGGCAATGTATCTTCCCTGCGTTGCCACATTTATGGTGATGCTCAAGGAACTCGGGGTGTCGGGTACTGTGAAATCGATAGCATTGAGATTGGTAGCTGCGCTTCTGATTGGAACACTTTTGCATCTGCTCCTGGCGTAGCATTATCAAGCTGTACGCATCTTTTTTTTGCAGAACAATACAAAAAATTTATAGGTAAAGAAAAGGAATTAGCATTTCAGGTGAAAATAATCTGATGCAATTCTTTGAGAATAGCGAGGGGACATGAAAGCCTACTATTTGCTGTTTCGGATTGCTATAGCCACACTCCTCCTTTGCAGCATATCGCTGGGGGGATTGGACCAGTCCGGCAATTTGGGTGTACAGAACATGACGATCTCTCAATTCAACGCTCTGGTTCCGTCAGGCAACTTAGAGAGCGCCTTCGTTGAATCTGGAGCGCCTCAGGCAACTTCGGGGGATGCGGGAACGGATGTTGCCGCTTATACAGATCAGGCTCCTACTGCCACCGATCTGAAGACACTGATGCCTTCAGCAGTACTTGCAAATCCGCCCAGGTACATGTACTATAACGGAGATTATCTGGCCTGGAATGATTTTTCTGCGACGTTTCCGTCAAACAGTCCCGGATTGTGGATAGAAAGAGCCGTCAGCTGGACTCTGTACGCCACAATGCCCTGGGGCGGATGGGCGCGAGAGCTGCTCTTCGTTCCGCAAACGTCTTCGGTAATCATGTACGAGATATATCCCAGCGGCTACGTTATGGGATATAACCTGGGAACGGTGCAAAGCGGGTACTACTATGTCTGGTATTATGCCGATGCGCCCGGCAGGCATAGAAGCCTGTTTGCCACCAATATCGGATACAGCAATGCGGTTATCGTTGATGTCTATTCTTCTGCGATTCGGCCTGTTCCCAAGCCCACTCCGGACCCCTGGAAGGAATGCGCGGCAAGAAGCTCAGACACGCAGACCTGCGAGTGGCGTGATGGAAAATGCCAGTGCTACATGAAGCCTGCTCCCAATCCCGTAGCTGAGTGCGCGGCAAGAAGCACAGATACACAAACCTGCGAGTGGCGTGATGGAAGCTGCCAATGCTACATGAAGCCTGCTCCTAATCCCGTGGCTGAGTGCGCGGCAAGAAGCACAGATACACAAACCTGCGAGTGGCGTGATGGAAGCTGCCAATGCTACATGAAGCCTGCTCCTAATCCCGTGGCTGAGTGCGAGAGCAATCCGCTCTGTGATTATGTCGATGGCCAGTGTTTATGTCGCGGACTGAATCCTGAGCCAATGCCCGGACCGGTGCCGAATCCCAATCCCGAGCCTGAACCGTTCAATCCTGCACCAAATCCGATGGCTAATTGCCCGGATGGATGCTACTATGCCAACGGCAGGTGCAACTGCATGGGTGCGGGAATCGGCAGCGACTACAGCAGCAATGCGGGAGGAGATGCAGAACTGGGCAATAACGAATAGAGCAGATATCCATTTCTTTTTATCAGATCGAATCCCATTTTCCCAGATAATTTGAGGCTATTGATTCCCGAGTATGGTGGTCTTGCGATAGATTCTCATATATTCGGATCTGCCAGTAGGCGGCTGATCTTATGGCTAAGGTTCTGATCTATGGGGCTGGGGCGATAGGCAGTTTTATGGGCTATCTTCTATCGGAGAGATCAAATCATTCCACGAACATAGCCCTGCTGGGAAGACGCGGCCACATCGAGAAGATAAGGGAATCGGGCCTTATGATAGGCTTGCCTGAAGGGCCGATATCCATATGTTTCCAATATGCGTTCTCCAGTATGCAAGAGGTAGAGAGATCCGGCTTTCGTCCGGATCTGGTCCTGGTCTGTGTGAAGGCCTATTCCCTTCGTGAAGTACGTGCTGAGATCTTGAACTCGGGGGCCCTTGAGGGATGCCTCAAGGATGCAGATTTTCTCCTGCTCATGAATGGACTGGGAAATCTTGAAAATCTCGGCATGCCATCAGGCCGGTCCTACCAGGGGTTCACATCTCTCGGCGTCCAGTTCTTTGAGGACGGCATAATCGATCTTAAAGGAGTTGGTCCTACCTTCATGGAGGAAAAGATACCTGAGAGCGCCAGACGGTTTTTTGAAGAGCGCTTTAAAGAGAAGGGCTTTGTGGTGGAATTCTCATCGGACTTCAAGCATCTCCAGTGGAGCAAGCTCATGGTTAACGCCGTAGCCAACCCAATAAGTGCCATAATCAAGAAGAAAAATAGAGCGACGCTATCCAGGGATTTGGAGGCAACAGTTGAGAGAGTGATTGACGAATGTCTGCAAGTGGCAGCTCTGGATGGTGCAGAGCTTGATAAAAAGAGCTGCCGGGATTTCGTCCGTTTCATCATCTCTAAAAATGCAGACAACACCACGAGCATGTATCAGGATGTGATCAAGGGCAAGAGGACTGAGATCGATTCCTTCAACGGTTATGTGGTAGATCAGGCCAGGAAGCATGGCCTCAGCGTGCCTGTAAACGAGATGTTGTATGCGATAATAAAGATTATCGAGAACAGGGAATGGGATGAAAATCTCAACCTAGTGCCGCTGCCGCATCGTCCGGCATCGGGCTGATTGGCGGGTTTTTCGTGCGCTGGTCCTCGTGGATCAGAGCCGCAACCCCAGAAGCTTGCGCTCGCTTACAAGTGCAGGAGCGACGCGCGGGCCCGCCTGGCCTGCCTGCCTGCGCGCTGCGGCATCAATCGTCTCGCCCTTCCGCCCGGCATGCTCGCTATCAATATTATTGCCATAGTACCATTTTCACAGTGCCCCACTGCTCGGAAAATTTAAATTCCAGTGAAGGCTTTACCCAGTTCGTCTGTCAGGAGATCAATGTGGATGGGCGAAGAGGTTTTCATAAGTTATTCTCGCAAGGACGAGGATTTTGTCCATAAGCTGGAAGAAAAACTGGAAAAGTTTCGCGTGAGAATATGGAGAGACAAGAGAAGCATCCCTGCAGGCGAATCCTGGGACAGTTTCATCGAAGAAGCGATCAAGCAATGCAATAGATTTCTTATTGTTCTCTCTTCGAACTCCACCGAATCAGAGAATGTTGAAAAGGAAATTGATGCCGCCATAAGTTCAGATAGATTGATAGTGCCAATCAGAATCGATAGCTGCGGGATTCCCGATCCGATCAAGAAAAGGAAGCACAACTGCATAGATTTCTCGCCAGCAGATCTGGAAAATGATAGTGACTCATTCCGGCTGCTCCTTGAAGGGCTTGGAGTTCTCCACCCTCCGGAGAGCAGTCTCTTTCGTTCTCCTGCACAGATTCGCTCTCCGCCACGCAATTTCACTGGCCGCGAAAAAGAGCTGGTGGATCTTCTTGCTCGTTTTAAGAAAGGAGCGGCAGTCGTAGCCCTGCGGGGAATGGGCGGCATCGGAAAGACCGCAGTTGCCTGCAGGATTGCTGAGCAGCTCAGGGATTTTTACCCGGATGGTCAGCTCCTGGTTGAGCTTGATGGTACAGGAGAGGCACCGATGAAGCCGTCAGAAGCAATGGCGAGAATCATTCACTCCTATGATGCAGGTGCACGTCTTCCAGACGACGATAAAGAGAGAGAAAATTTCTATCGCACATTCTTAAATAAAAAGCGTGCCCTGATTTTCCTGGACAACGCCCTCGATGATCGCCAGGTCCAGCCGCTGCTGCCGCCTCCTGAAAGTTCAGTCATCGTCACATCTCGACAGGAGCTATCCCTTCCCACGATACCGGTGAATTTATTTGAAACTGATAAGTCCATTGAGCTGCTGAAAGCGATTCTTGGCGAAAAGAGAGCAATCAAGCAAGAATACGAAAGCAGCCTGGCAGAGATCGCCCGCCTCTGCGGCCATCTTCCCCTGGCTCTGTGCCTGGCAGGCACATACCTAGCCAAAAGCAGGGACCTGAGCCCGGAGGATTACGTTGGAGACCTTCAGGATGAAAGAAGCAGGCTGGAGCACATCGATAAAGGCAGCAAGAGGAGCGAGGAGATTGGAGTAGAGGCAAGCTTGAATCTGTCTTACTCCCGGCTGCCTTTTGAGGCTGCCAGGGTCTTTCGTATGCTCTCCGTCTTTCCGAATGACTTCGATTTCAGGGCTGAGGAGGTCATCTGCCAGGATGAGGGCCATGAGCAGCTCAAAGAACTGCTGCAATGGAGCCTGGTCGAGTACCAGGAAGAGACCAAACGCTACCGCCTGCATGACCTGGTGAGGATTTTTGTCTCTGGCAGACTCTTGGAAATGGATGGCGAGGACGCGAAAAATGAGGCCAGACAGAGACATGCTGAGCACTACAGAGGAGTGCTTTATTCTACTACAGAACTCTATGAAAAGGGAGACATTCTGGCTGGATTGAATACATTCGATCTTGAACGGATGAATATCGAATCAGCCTGGGCCTGGGCTAAAGAAAATATGGTTAAAAGCAATGCTGCAGCTTTAATATGCAGCTCCTTTCTTAACGGGCCATATTTGCTTGACCTGCGCTTGCATCCGAGTGAGAGAATCTTGTGGATCGAGACTGCGCTGACGGCATCTCGGCGGCTGAATGATCGAAGCATGGAAGGAGTGCATCTTGGCAACCTGGGAAATGCCTATTTCTGCATTGGCGACGACCGTAAGGCCATTCAGTACTACGAAGAACACCTGAGATATGCCAGCGAAATCGTGGATAAAAGAGGCGAAGGTACTGATCTGCGCAACCTCGGTTTAGCCTACTACGCCCTCGGCGACTCCCGTAAGGCTATTGAGTACTGCGATCAGGCACTGGCTATCGCTCGTGAGATCGAAGACAGAAGGAGCGAAGGATATGCTCTTGACACTTTGGGGAGCGCCTACTGCGCACAAGGCGACGCCCGTAAGGCCATCGAGTATCACGAGCAAGCTCTGGCCATCTTTCGCGATATTGGAGACATAATTGGCGAAGCTGCTGATCTAGGTGATCTTGGCCAGGCCTACGCTGCCCTTAAAAATGTTCGCAAGGCTATCGAGTATTACAAGCAGCAACTTGCCATCTCCTGCAAGATCGGGGACCGGAGGGGCGAAGGTAATGCGCTGGGCAACCTGGGCAGCGCCTACTCCGACCTTGGCGACGCCCGCAAGGCCATCGACTACTATGAGCAAGCTCTGGCCATCTTGCGCGAGATCGGAGACAAGAGAAACGAAAGCGTTTGGCTGGGCAACCTGGGCACCGCCTACGCCGCTCTTGACGATGCCCGTAAGGCCATCGGTTACTACGAGCAGCAGCTCGCCATCACTCGCGAGATCGGGGACAGGAGGGGCGAGGCAAATTCTCTATTCAATTCCAGTCAGGCCCTCTACAAGCTCGGCAAGCGCCCTGAAGCCGTCATGAATGCAGAAGCTGCCCTTGAAATTATTAGGCAGATCGAAAGCCCTTCAGTTGCCATAGTTGAGCAAAAACTAGTCGAGTGGAAGAAGTAGACCATCTTGAACGAATGGCAACATCCTTCAGCTGAGGCCCTCGCGCCTTTGAAAAAACCCGCGCTAAAAAGAATCGAAAAAAAAGATTCCTACTCCCTTTTCTCCAAAGCCTCCTCCAGCCCCGGCACCTCTCCCGCTCCCGCAGGGACAGTCAAATTTGCTCCGGCAAAATCCTTCCCGATGGTCTGGAAGCTGCCGCCCAGGTGCGCTGCCAGAAATGCCTCCGTTATGGCGTAGAAGGATAGCCTGTTTTCGGGCCTGGCAAACCCGTGCCCCTCGTCGACGTAGAGCACATAGGTCACAGGAAGACTCTTGGCCTGCATGGCTTTGACGATCTGGTCGGACTCATTCTGCTTGACGCGCGGGTCATTGGCTCCCTGGCCGATGAGCAGGGGCCTCTCTATCCTCTGCACATAGCTGAGTGGCGAGCGCTCTCTTAGCAGCTTCCTGCCCGGCTCCGTCCGGAAGTCGCCCACCCTCTTGGTGAACTGCTCTATCTCCGGCTTCCAGTAGGGCGGAATGGTCTCCAGGAGGGTTATCAGGTTGGACGGGCCCACGATGTCTACAGCGCAGGCAAAAGTCTGGGGCGTGAAGGTCAGGCCGGCTAGCGCAGCATAGCCACCGTAGCTTCCTCCCATGATGGCGATCTTCTCAGGATCTGCGATCTTCTGCTGCACGGACCAGTTCACGGCATCCAGGAGATCATCATGCATCTTCCCGCCCCACTGCATGTTTCCGGCATTGATGAAGCTCTTGCCAAGGCCCGTCGAGCCGCGGAAGTTGACGCTCAGAACTGCATAGCCGCGGTTGGCCAGCCACTGATGAATGGAGTCAAATCCCCAGTAATCGCGTGACCACGGCCCACCATGCACATACAAAACCATGGCAAGCGGCTGCTCAGGAATTCCGTCCCCGTCCTCATCGCTGTGCGGCGGCAGGGTGTAGTAGCAGACCAGATCCAGGCCGTCGCGCGACTTTATCACGGCAGGAATCATCTTCGCCAGGACGAGCCCCTCCAGCTTCTCCCGATCCGTGAAAAGGAAGGTGGCCTCCTTCACCGTCCGGTCGTAGCGATAGTAGCGGGCCGGCCCATTGTCCCTGGTGAAGACGACAACCCAGATCTTATCGTCCAGGCTGCGGCTGACAACCGACATGTCCCCGTCCTCCACCCCATTCAGAAAATCGATATCCGGCTTTATGGCCGGGTCCAGAACCTTCCATGCCACCCGGTCATAGAAAAATGCCACCGCCTGCAGGGTCTTCTCTTTAGGATGAATCATGATGCCGTACAGATCGGACCTGGGGTCTTCGGCCAGAAGAGCGCTCTTTTTAGTTTCCATGTCGTAAGCGTAAAGAGCAGCGGTATTTCTGCCTCTGCTGTCTATGAGATAGGTGACGGCATTGCTCTTGTTGAATCCGGAAAAGCCGGTGGTGAGAGAATCCTCCATCTCGATCTTCATGAGCGGCTCCCAGCTGATGTTTTCGGAAGGAGTGACATTCAAAGGCGTTGCATTGGAAGGAGTGATATTTGCCGGAGTGAAGAATTGAACCCCTCCGTCTTCCGTCATCCGGCTCGCCATCCGGATGTGGAAATCGTTATCGATTGTAAAGTCTGAGAACTCCTTATTTTCCAGGATCAGCGTCATATTGCCGGTCTCGAAGTTGAGCCTGTAGAGGTCGAAGTACTGAGGATCACGCTTATTCATAGCGATAATGAGCTCATGAGGATGATTGATGCTGATTGCCCTCAGCTCCGCCCGCACGCCCTTGAAAGGAGTGAGGTCTAAAATCTTGCCGCTGCTGAGATTGACGCTGTAGATGCGCCAGTTCTCATCTCCATTGGCATCCTGCACATAGAGAATATGCCGGCTGGTGTAAGACCAGAGGTAGCTTCTGATGCCCCGGTAGGTATCATTGGTTATTGGCTTCGCCTTCTCGGGAGCATTTGCCGGCCCTACCCAGATGTTGAGCACGCCGCCCTTCGGAGCGAGAAAGCTGATGCTCAATCCATCCGGACTGATTCGAGTGGTGATCCTGTCCGGATTGCCGAAGAGCAGATCCCGGGAGATAAGCGAGCCGTTGTTCCTGGTCGGCTCTCCTGCCCTGCCGTCCGCCTCACCCAAAGAGGCAAGCAGCACGGCAAAAATGAGAATAATAAGATAATTTTTCATCATAATCACATTGCCTCTGTGGCTATAAGAAATCCAATGGCCCTCTCTGCCAGTGGATATCGGTGCACCAGCGCCTTGAACCTCTTGCCGTGATTGGGTTCAAGAAGATGAGCCAATTCATGCACAATTACGTAATCTTCGACCCATTGGGGCAGACTGGCCAGCTTGCTGCTGATGAGAATTGTCCTGGCGGCGCAGTTGCATGACCCGCGCCTTCGCTCCTGATTAGTGGAGTACCGAATGCTGTTCCAGCGCAAAGACCCCTGAAAGTACCGGTTGTTCAGATTTCTGGCTCTTTCGTGCAGATGATCATCGTCCTTGGGATAAACCCTCTTCTCCAGCCGGCTGCGCAGCTTTTCAATATGACCCTGCAAAGCGGCGTCCGAGATAGAGGCAGGCGCCAGGACCTCCATCTTTCCGCCCACCATCCTGGCCTGGATGGTCTTCCTGCGCCGCGCCGATCTCTTTATCAGAACCTCCAAAGCGATAGCCTCCATGTTGCACCGGCAAATCCCTATTGCACCGGTGATACCCTACGGCATCAATGATATGCTTGCAGGCTATTAATAGCTTTCTTTTTTGATGATAGTATATAAAAAATAACAAAGTTTATGGTGAGAATAGTATGCCAATTTTCAAATTAACTGATCCCTATTAACTGGTCCCTGGAGGAGTCTAGAATAAAATCCAAAAATGCTCCACCCTTACGAGCAGGGCAGCCACTCGATGCTTATCTCCCCCGGAGAGCTGCCCGACCAGAGCTGGATGAACTTCTCGATGGAAAATACCCCGGTCAGATCCTCCACGCTGCGGCCAAGGAGCTGATGGCGGCCCATGCGAGAGGCGACTGGGTCGTATGACTGCCAGGCTATGTGGGCTCTGCCGATCACATTGGAGCTGATGCTGGCCTCAAGACCGCTTGCCCGCCCTTCCATCGGGCTGGTGGCAAAGCTCTCGCTCTTATCATAGTTTTTAATTGTCAGCACATCCCTCTGGCCGTTGCTACTCATAGGCTGCGCAAAGCTCAGGGGGGAGCCTTGCGCAAAGGAGATCAGAACCGCCGCTGCCATCGCCAGACAGAGCTGCTTGAACATTTCCCCAACACCTCTGATCGATGATTGTCGAACGTTTATTTCAAGGTATTGCTCTGATTAACAAAATCGACGAAATTCGCGATCAAAAAAGTATTTGCCGAACCTCTGCAGTCTTGCTACATATCCTACAGCATATTATCTGTACTCATGCTTGGAGAGGTTGATTGTTCCCCGTTAAGGTCTTGCAGGATCATCTCCCGGTTCTGCCTGGCGGTCTCATAATTGGAGTCGATGTCGATCGCTTTGGTAAAGCAGGATAAAGCATCCTGGTATCTGCCCATTTCCCTGAGAACAACCCCTTTATTATTCCAGCCGGATGGGTCTCGGGGTCTGACTTGAGTGGCGCTTTCAAAGCAGCCCAGTGAGCCGGAAAGATCACCCTCATTGGCCAGAGCCATTCCCTTTCCGACAAATGCATCATAATAGTACGGATTGATCTGCAGAATCTGGTCGAAGATGGCTATCGCCTGGCTGTTTTCTCCTAAACCCTGGGAGAGTGCTATGGCCTCCAGGTTCATGGACTCGAGATTGGAGGCATTGATGTCCAGTGATTTGCGAAAACAGGAGATCGCATCATCGAATCTGCCCAGATTTGCCAGAGCTTTTCCTTTATTGTTCAATAGGGCAGTGTTGTTCGGCTCCAGCTCCAGAGCCTTATCGTAGCTTGCTGCTGCCCTTTCGTAGTCACCGGAAATAAAATATCCGTTGGCCTGATCGGACCAGTACTGCGCCGTCTCTGCCATTGCCGGCAAGGCCAATACCGATGCCAGCAGAGCGATAAAAGCAATTGCGAGTTTCATGGGAGCCTTTTCTAAAACCAAGGGGTAAATATCTTCTCCTCCTTGCCTATGCGATCACTTACGGAACGGAATAGGTTTTGTTTAGCTAAACTTCGCCGTTCTTTTTTATCTCATCCATAAGCTTATTCCAGTTTTTAACCTGGTCAACCTTTCGCTTTATCAGCTCATCAGCGCCATACTCATGCTCATTCAGAGCGCCTATCTCCCTCTTTTTCAGGATGTCCTTGAGGTCCAGAATGGCTCGAATTATGCTCGCTGCCTCATCGTGAAGCGCCATCGCCTGTTTCAGGCTCAGTTTTTCAGTTTTAGGATCTTGCTCTTCCTTTTTCTCCTTTCGGTCCAGGATTTCGATCAGCTCATCGATCTGCATCTGCTTCGGCCAGATAATCGGCAATTTCTTTGCCATCAGTCTCAGACATGATTG
>DAONES010000031.1:0-19111 GCA_035403205.1 Methanothrix sp.
GCAGGCGGTTAGATGCCGAACCACGAGCTTTACCTGCAACGCCTCATCGGCCCAAACACGTAGGCAGCCATGGTATTTAACTATTTCCCCTCATCCAAATTCGATGGTGGGAAACAATTCGCCATGAAGGCCAATTGAGCCGATATCCAGCTTAGGCCCATAATCGTAATCAATGAGCCCATTGTCCCCCCCTTTCAGGCGGGCCGAACTCATCCAATAACTCAGACGTATATAACCCTTTTGCTCTGCCGAAGAGAACTTTAGATTCAGGCCATCGCTTAGTTTTAATATGATCGTAATCAACAATCCGAGATCATTAGTCCAGAAAAAATCGCCTGCTGGAGGTCTTTTATGGGTTATACACTGACTGAGAAAATCCTGAGGCAACACCTCGCGGATGGCTTCTACGAGCCCGGCAAAGAGATCGGAATAAAGATAGACCAGACCCTCACCCAGGACGCTACTGGCACCATGGCCTACCTCCAATTCGAGTCGATGATGCTTTCAGAGATCGCCACCGAGCTTTCCGTCAGCTACGTAGATCACAACACCATCCAGGTGGGCTTTGAAAACGCAGACGACCATGCGTACCTGGAGTCCATCGCGAAAAAATACGGCATCTACTTCTCTAGACCCGGAAACGGCATTTGCCACCAGGTTCACCTGGAGAGATTCGCGAGACCCGGCAAGACCCTGCTGGGATCCGACAGCCACACACCCACCGCCGGGGGAGTGGGCTCCCTGGCCATGGGCGCGGGAGGACTTGATGTGGCAGTTGCCATGGGCGGCGGCGCATATTACCTCACCGCCCCGCGCGTCATCAACGTCCTACTCACAGGCCGACTGCGGCCCTGGGCCTCGGCCAAAGACATCGTCCTGAAGGTCCTCTCTATCCTGACCACAAAAGGAAACGTTGGCTGCGTCTGCGAATATACCGGCGAAGGCATCGCTGCGCTGACCGTGCCGGAGAGAGCAACCATCACCAACATGGGTGCAGAGACAGGAGTCACCACCTCCATATTCCCCAGTGACGAACAGACTCGACGATTCCTCCGGGCTCAGGGAAGAGAAGATCAGTGGGTGCCCCTTGCCGCAGACAAGGACGTAACATATGACCGCACCCTGGAGATCGACCTCTCGGAAATCGATCCGCTTGCCTCAGCTCCCCACAGCCCTGGGAACATAGCCCGAATAAGTGACATTGACCTGCCCGTAGATCAGGTGATGATCGGCTCATGCACAAACTCCTCTTATGTGGATCTCATGACCGTGGCTGCAATGCTGAAAGGCAAGCACCTTCCCGCAGGCGTATCCCTGGGCATTGCCCCGGGCTCGCGACAGGTGCTTAGCATGATCACCAGAAACGGAGCTCTCGGCGACCTGATCTCATTCGGAGCCAGAATCCTGGAATCATCCTGCGGCTTTTGCATCGGAAACAGCATGTCTCCCTGCACCGACTCCATCTCAGTGCGCACCAGCAACCGAAATTTCAAGGGCAGATCTGGAACTCCCAGCGCAAACGTCTACCTGACCAGCCCACTAGTCGCTGCCGCTTCCGCTATAACCGGCAGGCTGACTGACCCGATGGAACTGAAAATGGATTATCCGAAAATAGATATGCCGGAGCATTTTGAGATTGACGACTGCATGATCATCCCCCCACTGCCCAAAGCAGATCGTGCGAAGACGAAGATATGCAGAGGCCCCAATATTGGAGAGCCTCCTGTCAATGGACCCATGCCGGAGGATATCTCAGGGCAGGTGACCATAAGAGTGGAAGACCTCGTGACCACGGATCATATCATGCCTGCCGGCTCACGCCTGAAATACAGGTCCAATGTGCCCAAGTACTCAGAATTCGTCTTTGAGCCCTTGGATAAGAATTTCTGCCAGCGTGCTATAGCCCTGCGCGATAGGGGCGAGCATAACCTGATCGTCGCCGGCCTAAGCTACGGCCAGGGCTCGTCCCGTGAGCACGCCGCCCTCTGCCCGATGTACCTGGGAGTGAAAGCGGTGATAGCCAAATCCATCGAAAGGATACATGCCGCCAACCTGGTAAACTTCGGAATACTGCCCCTGAGCTTTGCCAGTGAATCGGACTGGGAAAGCCTGCCTGAGAAGACGCAGATACGGATACCAGGCATTCGCAAGGCTCTACAGGACGGCAAAAAGAATATCACAGCCTTTGCCGGAGACAGGCAGATCACACTTAACATGGTCCTCTCCAAGAGGCAGAGAGACATACTGCTAGCAGGAGGGCTATTGCCATTCACAGTGCAGGAGAGCAAAGGAGCAAAGGGGGCAAAAGAAACAAAAAAATAGTCTGTATCTCTTTTATCTTTTTAGCTGTTAAAGAGAACAAGAATATTTTGCGAGAGCAACTGCCCTTTTGCATCCTTGTTTGGCACGCCTGTGCCATTGGATATTACCAGGCTTCCGCTTTCTACAGGATATGACCAGACCTGATAGATTCCAAACTTGCTGTTGACATTCCTGGTCAGGAACTGGCTGTTTCTCTCTGTGGCAGTTAGAGTGGGGGCAGCAGCATTTGCGGCAAAGCTTGAAGCCTTGAACAGCTGCGGCGTGTCAAACCTCAGAGGGAAGGTATTCATCCAGATGTCCATGTTGGAAGATGTGCTTTTAATGCTATTGTTCTCCTGGGAGGCGATGTAGTTGCCCCAGTACGACTGGACATTGGGTTCAAAGGTTGAGGTGGTGGGTGAATTGAAGAACGCAAGCTGAGTGTTGCTGTAACCCTCACCCATGCCTATGATCTGAGCACCAGCCACGCCCAAGAAGCAGGTTAATGCTAATAGTACGACAATTGCCTTCATATTAATACATCCGTTTTTATTCAGTTGCTATCCTATCCTGGAAATTTGTCCCAACCTATTTATTCCTTATTGGTAAAGGATGAGCTTATGCCGGACCGCTTCGAGATACTGCATAAAGATCTGGCCGGAAGGATCGGCCGGCTTTCTACATTGCATGGCACCGTCGAGACTCCAGTACTCATGCCGGTGGTCAATCCCCATCTACCCCTCATCCCGCCAGGAGAGCTGCAAAAGATGGGCGCGGATATGATTATCACTAACAGCTACATTATTCACCAGGACCCGGCCCTGAAGACTCAGGCGATGGAGCGCGGGCTGCATGACCTCCTGGGATTTTCCAGGCCTATCATGACAGATTCTGGAGCCTTTCAGCTCTCTGTTTACGGCGATATCGATGTCTCGCCTCAGGAGATACTGGAATTTCAGTTCACCATAAAATCGGACATATCCGTTCCCCTGGATATTCCGACCCCGCCGGATGTCAGCAGAGAGCAAGCGGAGGCGGAACTGAAGATCACAGAGGAGCGGCTGGTCCAGGCAGCCTCCCTGGAAAGGGAGGGCCTTCTTGCCAGTCCCATCCAAGGCTCGACCTACGCGGATCTGAGAGAGCGCGCGGGCCGGTTTGCGGCAGAGCTGCCCTTCGATATTTATCCTGTGGGCGGCGTGGTTCCTCTCATGGAGGCCTACCGCTATCGCGATCTGGTTGACGTTGTTGTTGCCGCCAAGAAGGGGCTTGGCTCAGGCAGGCCGGTGCACCTCTTCGGGGCGGGACACCCCATGATCTTTGCCCTTGCTGCTGCCATGGGCTGTGATCTCTTCGATTCGGCGGCATATGCTCTCTACGCCAGGCAGGACAGGTATCTCACTGTTCACGGTACTGGAAAGCTGGCGGACATGAGCTATCTTCCCTGTTCCTGTCCGGTCTGCGAGAAGCACACCCTGAAGGAGCTGATAAACAGCCCGGAGAAGACCCGGCTTTTAGCCAGGCATAATCTCTACGTCTCTCTCGCTGAGATGAGGCAGGTCAAGGAGAGCATTCGCGAGGGCTCGCTCTGGGACCTACTGGAGGCACGCTGCCGATCGCACCCCCGGATGCTCGACGGCCTGAGAAGGCTTGCCCGGCAAGGCCAGTGGCTGGAGAAGCTTGACTCTGCTGGAAAGTCCACGTTCTTCTGCACCAGCACAGAAGCGGCGCTTCGCCCGGAAGTATTGCGCCACGCCCGGAGGATCGACCGCATCTCCCTTCAGGGAGAGGTCCTGATCACCGATGATCCGCAGGCGGACACAACCGGGTACGACCGGGTGCTTTATTTCAAGCCGCCCTTCGGACCATACCCGGCTGAGCTGGCTGAGACCTATCCCTTCAATGCCGAGGTGCCTGAGGAGGCGGACGAGGCGGCTCTAGAGCAGGCTGTGAAGATCGCAAAGGAGCTGATGAGGGCAAACCCAGAGGCGAGGTTCAGCTTCAGGATGAGGAGAGAGTGGATACAGGAGCGGCTGAGGGGATAGGAGGGACGGACACCGACAAAAGCGTCTAGTTCCTTTGGCGCTATTGACTTGCGTTCCTCGATCACGCTTGTACTGCGCCCAGGCTAAATATGCTCCTTTCAGGAACGAAGTTGGGATCTGGCTTTTCCCCTCTTTTCTTCTGGATGCTTAAAAGTAGGGCGGCAATTCCTGAGACTATTGGCGCAACAAATCTCGTGCCGCTCTTCATGGCCACGCCACCTCCGGGAGCTGCGGCCGTTATTCTTTCGCCTGGTGGCAAAATGCTATGGTCGAAGGAATGGCGTCCGGTGGATGAAGATAATTGGCAGCCCTCATTCCTGTCGGCGGCAACAAGAAGAACTCCATTCTTTGCACAGAGACGTATGGCGTTTGTCAATCATCTGAAAAAACCGGGACGATTAGGCCCCGGCATCTGGGAGAGACGCCGGGTACGAGGCTAGCATGATGGCCGAAGATTATGCTGGTAGCAGCAGTTCCATTTTGATATAGTGGTGCAATTTTGGCGTCCCTTGACCCCATAGCCTCTAACTGGGTAATGTCCGCTCCCTAAAAGCATGGGTGTGAAAGATCAGCCGGTCCATCAATGATCGCCACCATTATCTCTGGTTCGCCAATGGATTCCTTCCAGAGGCTTTTTAGCTCTGGCAAATGCTTGGCTATGCCTATTGGATCTGTCATTTCCGAAATGCCAATGGTCTCATTGTTTATCATTTTTGCTCTTCATGCCATATCAAAGCATAAAAATAACTTTAGTAGTTCTCGCTCTATTTCCTAAATTGTCCTCTACATCCAAAATGGCAAGGTACATTCCGTACTCCTCAAAGGTATGCATCCACTGGGGGCTGTTCCCTGAATAAAGATAATAGCCGTCATCCTCGGCTTCATGTGGCCCCCAGATGACATCGAAGTTATATCGCATCACCCCGTAGCGCGAATAGGTCCCGCTGGCATCGAAGCTAACTGTGAGTGGAGCCGCTCCCCTCTCTGTTGATGCATAAAGCACCGGTTTGAGATAATCAGTGAATTCCTCTCTGGGCGGAGACCAGCTGTTCTGCCCATTGTCCAGATTCCGGGCAGGGCGGCGATCTCCAGGTGCCCGGGTATCTTTGACTATCCCCCAGCCGCTGGGAGCGGCAGTCAAAGCCTGGCTCTGGCTTGCTGTGCCATCGGTGCCATTTGATTTGGCACTGGAAAATCCATCCAGAACAAAGAATGGAGCTTGGGCCTGACCGGGGAAAACATCCTGCATCCTGAAAGAGGTGCCATCGCCGGAATGCTCAGTGCTGTAATCTCCGATAGCCTCAGACCCCATTGATGATCGGAGTTGATCATCGGCAACTGTCAGGGATCCTCTCGCCTGGGCGATCATCTCATTTCTTTCATTGTAGAAATTAAATACAGGTAGATAATTTCCCGGAGCAGTATAAGTGATCTCCTGATAAGGTGATCCCTGGCCCATCACATCGACCTGACCGTCGCCATCCCAGTCCAGCTCCCAAAATTGAAAGGATGTCCGGGCAAGTCCTCCTACCTGCAAGGTTGCTGCAAGCGGCGCAGATCCGCTGGCAGGTGATATGATAACATAAAAATCCCGTGGATCGTTGGGGACGGAAATTTCAAATTCATCTGACGATATTGTGCCGCTCAATGCCAGTATCATCAATCCTGCAATAAAGGGAACTATCCTGAATATCCTGAAGGAAGCGATCATTCTCTGGCCTCATATCCGGAGCTTTTGACATTATCGATATGCCTTCAATGTAATTATAGTTTATGATAAATATGAGAGATGAGTTCGCCTCAGCTTGAGGCCTTCTTACATCATTATTTCACTACTCTGGTCAGCGTCACAATGCCATCTGCGTTACCGCCGCTTGATTCAATTGCCAGATTACCATTGTAATCGGACATGCTCAGCTCCCGCGTATCAATACCAACTATGATCTCCTTAGACGACCCTGCCTCTAAATTTCCAGATGATGGATTTACAGTTATCCACGGATCAGAGTTGATATGCCAGTTCAGCTCCTCTCCGCCATTGTTGGCTATGCTGAAGGTCTGGGGCTGAGATGGCTCCTCAGTGTAGGCAGAAAAATGGAAGATCAATGGGTCAGGAGATACTGACAGCTTCGCGGGTTCGAATACTTCAAGGATCACAGGAATTACTATTCTCTTATCATCCGATATGACGGCAATTTCCCCTCTATGTGTTCCTAGCCTCTGGCTTCCGGTTATTCCCACCTGGATCTCTCCGTCGTTGATGCCTTCGCTATTGCTGAGAGTGATCCATGGTTCATTTGCCTCTGCGTTCCAGTTAAGGGTCAATTCGCCGGAATTTGTAATCCTCAGGGTCTGGCTGGCTGGACTCGGCCTATCGCCCAATTTCTTGCGGAAGGTCAAGATTTGAGGATCAATGGATATTTTCGACGGTGATAACACCCGCAGGTTTACCTCGATTCTCCGGCTCTGGTGGTTATCCGCTCGAACATTAATGACTCCTTTGAAAGTACCTGCCTGAGGAGGGCCTCGAATGCTTACCTTCACCAAGCCGTTATTGGTTCCAGATGCCGGCTCAAGGCCAATCCAGGGATCATCCGAATAAACGTTCCAGGAGAGTGATCCCCTGCCCAAGTTGCTGATGGCAAATGTGAGCGGCGAAGGAACTCTCTCCTCCATTGTTCCGAAATCGATGCTTGTTGTGTTTACCCGTAGCTCGGCCGGGAAGACTACAGGAAGGGCAAAATAGATCCCTGCGGAAATCAGGAGTATTGCGATAAATATTTTTATTAAATATCCATTTAGCGTTTTTTTGCTGGAAGGAGTCTCGATTTCTCCGGGCTTTAGAGGCTCCACTCGAGCAGGATCGAGTAGCTCTGGATCGAGCTGCTCGTCGATAATAGCATCAATCCTTTTCTGCAGATCGATGGCATCAATTGAAGAATCAAGCGCTCTGGATATCTTATCTTGCAAATCCTTTGAGAATTGATCTCTGCCCTTTTCCGAGGCAGCTTTCCAGGCGGAATCCATCTCTCTGGAAAACTGATCTCCATTTTTTTGCAGTATCCTCTGGGCAGATCGCTTAACCGTCTCTCGGATGTACTTCTCGGTTAAATCTCCGACCAGCTTCTGCACAGGAGTTTTGATGAGACCCTCGTTCTGCTCGCTATCTTGCATATCGATTCCATATTTCAGGTTTTTTGCTTGGCAGCTTTCATCTCTGCAATTCTCTTCTGGCAGCCTTTTGCGTCCTCTTTGATGCCGCTCCAGATAGCACTCTGGATGCCATTGAAGAGAGAATCGATAACGAAGCCGGATGGCAGAGCTGCTTTAGCCAGTTCGGACATCTCTTTGTATTTCTTGTCGGCTTTCTCCTCTAGCTTGAGGTAGCTAGCAAGCGTGTTGGCATCTTGCTCTGCCTCGACCAGTCTCTTGGCGGCGAGGATGTTTATCGCTTCATTGCATCGCTTTTCCAGCCAGGATCTGACGACCGGACAGACGTTTCTCTCTGTGATGGTGCATGCCATCTTTTGAAGACCTTCTCCTGCTGCGCCTCTGAGAATTTCGGCGTCCGATGGAGATTTCTCGCTTCTGGACCTCAGAAAGCCCATCGTAAGAATTTCCTGAATGCCGCTCTCGACTCCCGCCTTTATGCCTTCTTTGAATCCTTCTTTTGCACCCTCGAGGATCTCTTGAGATAATTTATTAAAAGCATCATTATAGACATTATTAATATCTTCTGCAGCCGTCTCACTCTCTTGGCTCATGGGCATCTCCAATTTTTTGGTTTTTATGGATCTATCCTAATTCCAAACTTAACTTAATTTGCCCATTAATAAATTTAGCGGTTATATTTAATGATTGTTTATTATTATTGCTACCAAATGTACATATTTAAAAAATACTAAACAGGTATTATCCTGCTAATAAGATAATATCCTTTCAAAGAGATCTATTCTATCTCATCAAACCTGTAATCCTCCCAATTTCTCTTCCCAAGCATTATCTCAAACTCAGGCGGCGTGAGAATCGGTATCCGGTATTTTGCTGCATCATCCAGAGCAACCCTCGGGCAGGCGGTAGAGACGGCTGCTTCCGCCCCCAGGTTCAGAAGCCTGTCGGGTTCGATATTGTCCAGATATACCAGAAACATCTCCCGCCCGTAGGCTTCGCCCAGAGCCTTGATCCCCTCTGCCGTTTCCATCCTTTTCTGTCCAGGCTTCTTTGAAACCAGAACTGCAAAGCGTTTTGCATCCCTGGCGCGCGTGATGGCAGCAAAGCGTCTGCGCAGCATGGGATCAGTATCGATCTCCGAGACCTCGCCGGTAATCGGATCGGCAATTACCACCCTCTTGCCTGTGGCCAGAGCAATTCCCAGAGGATGAAACTTTCCCGTTCCTATGAAGAGGTACTCCTCCACATCCAGCGCCCGGGCGGTGCTGTAATTGCAGCCCAGGACCTGGCCTGCCCGTGCAATCCTTCCTCCGGAGGGCCCGACAGAGGCCAGGATGCCATTCTCTTTGAGAGCATCCAGTGCCTGGCCTAGCTTATGCACATGCTGAATGGTAGTGGTAACGCCCACTTTTTTTGCCTTGAGGACCTGGGCGGCCTTTGCTGCAACCTCTTTCAGGTCTTCTCCCATCCTCGCTTCTAAAAAGATGACATTTTCCGGGCCGTCTTCCAGCTCAGCATGGCCCAGATGGAGCATCAGATCCACTGACCCGCATAGCTGCATATCAACGTCGCAGGCTCCAAAGCAGGGATCTCCGGAGATGATGACCATTGCTCCCGTATTCTCTTCAATATGGCGGGCCAGTGCTGGCATGGCCCTCTTCAGTCCCTCCGGGGCTTGCAGGCCCACCAATTGCGCTCCGCTCTTCCGGATAAGGTCAATGGCCCTGTGCAGGTCCAGGTCGTATCCTGAAAAGCTTGAGATGCCAGGCAGCGCTTGGCTAGAACCATCGGTCGAGCGTGCTCTGTCCACGTTTGTAAACCTCCTCCAGCCGCATTGCTGTCTTTAAGACTCTCTCCTCATCAAAATCCCTTTCAGAAACCAGGAAAGAGACGATCTCATCCATGCGGGGTTTTTTCATCTTGATCTCATAGTCTTCTGTCACAACAGGGTGTAGGAATAATTCCCGGATCTCTGCAAATCTCTCGATCTTCTCCTCCTGGTCGGCAAGGACGGCTTCCAGATCTCCCTTTTCTTTGATGAGCTTAAGAGCCGTCTTTGGACCGACGCGAGTCAGGCCACCATTGTAGTCGGTGCCGCACATGATGCCGATCTCCACAAGCTGCTTGCGGCTTATGCCCAGGCGCGCCAGCCCCTCCTCCAGATCGATGACCTCCGGCTCAACATCCACGTAGATGTTCTTCCTGGGAAGCTTTCGTTTTCCGGTAATGGTCAGATTCCTCACCACCTGGGGCGCGCCGAATAGGAGGGAATCATAATCCTGGCTTGCCACCAGCTCGACATCTCCTCTGGCGCACATGGCTGCAGCCTGCGCTTCACCCTCCGATGGAGCCTGAACGACAGGAAGCCCCATGGCCAGAAGGAGCCTTCTGCCATCCTCCAGGATCTCGGAGTTGATGCGGGAAGCTGCCTGGGCATATTTGAATCCGTCCTGACCGGCGTCTTTTGCTTCCTGCCAGGCTGCTTCTGCCTTTTCTCTAACCTCAGACCTTTGCGCGAGAGTTTCCGCCTTTAGGGAAGGAGGATCGCCGTCGAAGATAAAGGCCACCTTGACTCCGGCTTCGATGAGATTTGTGGTTCGATATAATAGACCGGACAGATGCGAGGTTACCCTTCCCTGGCGGTCCATGAGAGGTGTTCCATCCTTTTGCCTGATTATGCTCAGATACTGGTAGAGCGTGTTGAATGCATCAACAGCCACCCATCTACCTGAGAGCTCTTTTATCTCGATCTTCTTTCTCTGCAGCAGGTCACCCAAATCGACGCCCATGTTTTATTCCTTGGCGCTCCTCGATGATAATAATATCTTTAAATACGAGTTTTGTGCTGATATGACTGGGATGTGCAGTTAATGATAGAGATTACCGAGGCAGCAGCAAATATGATCCGGCGCAGCCAGGCAGAGGGCAAGGTGATCAGGATGTTCCTGGCAGCTATTGATGCCAGTGGTGCGACTTATGGTCTGGCTCTGGGAGATCAGGAGGCAGGCGACAAGATCTTTGAGAGCCGGGGCGTAAAGATCCATATGAGTCCTCAGGATGCGGAACTGCTCCGAGAGACCATAATTGACTATGTAGATGACGAAGAGCTGGGAACTGGTTTCATCATTCGCGGCCCAGAGGACGAGGTATCTAGCTGCGGGTCATGCGCAAATTCCGATACATGCGATCACGATCACAGCAGCTGCGATCATGATCATGGTGGCTGCGGATGCGGACATGATGACCATGACTGCGGTTGCAGCTAACTGAAACCAATAATTTTTGCACCAGATATATTAATCTCATCTGCATTTTGCCTTCTAATTTTGCCTTTGATTTTGGCTAAAATTGTCTCTTGCAGGCAATTGCCATTCTATTCTTTTGCTTGCCGATCTATGTCTGCCGTCAATCGCAACGCTTAAATATGATACGTGTTAGCGTGTGTCATGTTAGCATTTACGGGATGATGCAGTTTGAGTGAGATTGGCAAGAGAGTTAGAATTGAGAGGATAATGGATAGAGAGAGCGGGAACACAGTTATAATTCCACTGGACCACGGTATATCCGTCGGCCCAATCAAGGGATTGGTCGACCTTCCGGAGATGGTCAACAAGGTGGCCAAGGGTGGTGCCAATGCCGTCCTCCAGCAGAAGGGAATGGTCCGGCACGGACATCGCGGCTACGGCAGGGATGTCGGCCTGATTGTGCATATGAGCGCCTCTACCTCACTCGGTCCCGACCCCAACAATAAGGTACAGGTCTGCCTGGTGGAAGAGTGCCTGAAAATGGGCGCAGATGCCGTATCCGTCCACATCAACATCGGCTCAGAGACCGAATCCGACCAGCTCAGCATACTGGGCTGTGTAAGCGAGCGCTGTGACTTCTGGGGCGTGCCCCTCATAGCCATGATGTACCCGCGCGGCAAATCCATCGCCAACCCCAATGACGTGGAGGTAGTCTCCCACGCAGCCAGAGCGGGAGCGGAGCTTGGCGCGGATATCATTAAAACCAACTACACAGGAGACGTCGATTCCTTCCGGCGGGTGGTGGAGGGCTGTCCTGTTCCCGTGGTCATCGCCGGCGGGCCAAAGACAGAAACTGATATGGAGTTTCTGCAGATGATCGAGGGTGCTATGCAGGCGGGCGCGCGCGGCGTGGCCATCGGCAGGAATGTCTTCCAGCATCAGGACCCGACAAAGATGACCCAGGCCATCGCTGCCATTGTAAACAAGGGCAAAACGGCGGAAGAGGCGATTAAAATACTGGGTTGAAGGCAGAACGCAAGAGCTTCCGATGAGTCTGAGAAGGCATGCATTATTTTTTATATTTTATGTTATTCTCAATCTTACCCCTTTGCACTTTCTTTTTCAATCAATTTTTGCATCGGTCCAATTTTCCTGCACCATTTTTTTTGGACAATTTTGAAGAAGAAATTTGAGTTAGAAACAAGCGGTATTCGATGGCGTTAGGTCTAATATTGCTTTGAATGTCTATGATGATTTTTAGGGACTTACGAAATAAATATATGCCATGCATGCATACTTAGCTGAAAACAAAATATTATTAAGTATAGTATGCGGGGCATTTTATGAAAAACAAAATAATTATATTGAGCGATATCCATATCGGTGACAATTCTCCGACTTGCTGGTATCAAAAAAGTGTTCATGAACCGTATTTGGCTGCGATTCTCAAATGGGTTATAGATAATGCCCAGGATGTCAGCGAGCTTGTCCTGGCGGGCGATGTTATTGATACCTGGACCTATCCGTTCAATGTTCGGCCACCGGTCTTTACAGAGATCGCCGCGAAAAACCCAAATATTTTTGGGCTGCAAGGATGGCTGGCAAGGGCTCTCGATGCTCTGGGGGGTGCTGTAACATACATCTCAGGCAATCATGACATGTCTGTTACTGAAGCTGATGTCGCCTCTATCAAGAGCCCAGGCGGACATAGTCTCCGGTTTTCCAGGAAAAATTACATCTCTGCAGGCAATTCGAGCATACTTGTTACGCATGGCAACGATTTTACGATGTTCAATGCTCCTGATTTTGCCACCAAATGGGCCCCGTTGCCTGTTGGGCACTTTGTGACCCGGACGATTGCCACATACTGGCAGTCGCACTTGCCTCCCGGCAAAAATGTATCGGAGCTAAAAGATCAAGGCTATCCCAATGGCATAAACGCATTATCGATCATCCAAAATGCGGTAAAGAATCGGGATGTATCGGTTTCGGCTGCGCTTCTTGATGGCATCGCCGGAAAAGAAAGCGTGTCTGAATCATGGCCGATCTTGCTGTCGAACGGATCAACGACAACGCTGAATGAGGTCAAGGCGGTATACAACGATCTCTTCACCAGGTGGGTGGCCCAAAACGGCGGTGGGGAAGATGGACTGCTCGTTGCCCTAAAGGCGGCCCTGGCCGATTATGATGCTTCATATATGGGGTGGTTTGCGCAGCGACAGGCATTCAGCAGCAATGCTCAGGTGGTGGTAATGGGTCACACTCATGCGCCCATCTCGGGGCTAACGAGATCACTGGTCAATTACATCAACTCTGGATTTGAGTGCCCCTCTACAGCGGACATGCCAACCAGAACTATTTCCTTTGTCGTTGTCGATAAGGACTCATTGGCATCGGAAATTAGGCAGGTCGTTTTGCAGTCTAACGGCAGTTTTGCATTCATTCCTTGCCCTGCGCCGACTACATCAATAGTGATCGAGCCTTTCATGGACTATTCGTGTTACGTGATTATTGACAATTCTCAAAATGGTCAAAACCTCACGCTTGCACGCCGCGATATTGGTCACGGCCACTTCATTAATCTTCCCCAGCGCATTGCGGCAAGGTCGCAGGCAATCCTGTGGCTCCAGGATTATCCCAATTTGACTCCACCGCATGGTTCAGATGCTATTGTTGCTTATCGAGCGGATGACGGCACAAATTTTGTCTTCAGCTTTGATTGCCCTACCGGCCTGTATCCCAATAGTTGCTCCGGAGGAAGCGGCTTTCGAGCGAGATCCGGGGACGGTGGGTGGCTGCCGCCTGGCCAGGTTCCTAAGACCGGTCATCCTCTCTTTATCAATTTCAAAGTCATTCCTGGCGTGGTAGGAGGATCATTTGCAGGAAGGTGCGGCCAGAACTCCTCAGCTGTTTCTATGGTGGGCCTTCAGCCGACTGAGTCAGTCATGCTCAATGGAAGAGCGGATCTGTCAAGCTGCATGGTTGCTAACAATAATGGAGCAGTATTTGCAATTAGCCTTGATAAAATATCCGGAATATATGAGTATCAGCTCACCGTTGATGCCCGAGGGCCAAAAGGTCCTTTTTCTGGATCGATGTATCTGTATTTTACCGATAAGAGCGGTGATCGATACTTGCTGACCATCTATGATTCAAGCCGAAAGAAGCATACATTGCAGTACAACAGCGAAGCCCCGGAGATCATGATGATTGAGTGGAACAATAACCGAATCCACTAGGGTTTTTGTGTGCTGCATGTTTCAAAGGAAAAACTCACCTTTTTTCAGCGAAAGCATCCATGCGTCTTGGATTCGCTCCTGGCCATCTCTGTTCAGTCTTCGAAATAATAATTTGCCACGCTGAAAGTTATTCAGTCGAGGATAAAGGCTTACGGTCTCAGCTCTCAGGGCTAAGCATAACAAGAGCACTCTAGAGAGCTTCAATTCGGTAGTTGGACTTCATAAAGTCTGGTAGATCTGCTGCAATGCTCCTGCCTCCGGCAAGCTTTATCATGCTCGTCAGGGTGTCGATCTGCGCAAAGGTGAATAGCGTCTTCTCGTCAGCATTGGGATAAGCAGCCACCAGCACAGTCGGCTTCTTGTCTTCAGGAATCTTCCCAGTGGCATTCTTGAGATCGGTAAGATGGCCAATGTGCCATTGGATGTACTCCTGTGCTTACGTCTCAATGCCAACCACACGGTCCTGCACGCCGAACATCTGTATCGCCTCTGGGCAGTATTTATTTAGAAAAGAGACCTGGCAAAAATCCAGATGGGTTATTCATGGCTACCTCGCAATTAGTAATATTAATCTATATTATTGTATGATATAGTTTGTAATACCGGTTAATACATATAGCAATTTCAGTGATATCAATTTCAGCGAGACCAATCTCCTTAAAGAGAATCTCGATTGCAGAAATGAGGTGACTCCGATTGGCATGAAACAATTTAGCTACGAGAAGCATTTGCAGGGGTTATAGACATTAGTCCGATACCTATTAATAATTCTTAATATTAAATAAGAACTCTAATAGTAATAATATGAAAAATTGTCATAAATGAGGTTTCGAATATGAGAATGGCACTTAGAATTGGATTGATTCTTCTGGTTGCGTTGGCAGTATCCACCTTTGCCTGGGGTGCAGTGCCGGGCGACCAGAACGGAGACAAAATCATCTCGCAGGAAGAGCTGTCGAATGCAGAAAACTCGCTGAAGGAAGGAAAGATAACATCAGATCAATTCGAGGAGATCAAGCATATCAAGGAGGACTATCCTCGAAAGGTCACTGACTCGCTGGGCAATGAGATCGTCATCTACCAGCCAGTTAAATCAATGGTTATTTTGAATTCCAATGCGGTGGAGCTCTTGCGCTCTATTAGGGCCAAGGACAGGATTGTCGGCGTGAGCAAATCCACCGCAGATGACCCGGTCTTCTTCCCGGAGTTCAGCAAGCTGCCCTCAATTGGGTCAACCACGACACCTGATGTGGAAAAGATGCTTGAGCTTCATCCCGATCTGGTGATCATAGAGGCGACATGGCAGAAGGCTGCAGGAGATTCGCTACGGAAGAGCTTAAACGAATCCGACCCAGAGATTGCTATTGCCAGATTCGACTGCTATCGACTGGAAAATTACGATAACGAAACCAGGAAGATTGCTTATCTCCTGGAGAAAGAAAAGGAAGCCGATGAGTTTCTGAAGTTTTATAACGACTGCATCAATCTCGTAGTCAACAGAACATCCACTCTTCCCGAGAATGAACGGCCCAAAGTATACCTGGGATATGGAGAATTTCCGCCATTCGGCGCTTACGGCAAGTCTTCCGGGGCAGCGGTAAGGCTTGAGATGGCGGGCGGGAGGAATATCTTTGCGGATGACATCGTGGATACTCAGTATGCAGAGGTGGACCCGGAGAAGATCATAACCAAGAACCCGGATATCATTCAGCGCCAGGTGGATGTCGGAGGCCATGCTGCCAAAGATTCCAGCGACATGAAGCTTTTATGGGAAAAGACAATGAACCAAACGGGATGGAGCGACATCAATGCCATTAAGAATAAGAGAGTTTATATGATGTCAAAGGAGCTTCAGAATAAGAGGTACTTCCTCGGCCTGCTCTATACCGCCAAGATCACATTGCCAGATCTATTCAAGGATATGGATCCCAGAGAGCTCCACCAGGAGTATTTGAAGCGGTTCCAGGATCTGGACATAGACCTTGATAAGCAAGGAGTGTTTATCTACCCAGACGGGAATGAAAATCAGGCGGCAGGAAGCTAGGCCTGAAGATAGCTTTCTTATTTTTAAGTTTATTTATTTTGCTTTCTCTTCCAATGTCTGGATAAAGAGGAAAATGGATAGCTAGCTACGCCAGTAGGATAAGCGAAGTTAGCCATCGTTCTCGATCCAGATAGACTGAATCGGAGCAGCTCAAAGAAAGTAAGGCCGGGTGCCAGCAGGAACTATGCAAATTCCTCTCCCGGCCTGCTTCGCGCTCTTGCCTCGCAAACACTCAATTTCTTTGCGCTATCCACCCATACTAAATTGCTGCCAGGTGATATACGATATATCTACGGTTCCCGACCATTTGTCCAGAGTCTTATGGATGCTAACCTTGGACCAGCCGCCTTTATCAGTATTTACCCAGATATATTTCTGCTCCGACCAATTGCTAACGTCAATATTAGTATTGGGTTTAACCTTGGTGCCGAGCCCTTCCGGCCAGAATGGATAATCTCTCTCATTCGATACAATTGTTGCACCATATATCGGAGTAATACTGATATCTGCGGTGAACGGGGCCTTAAAATAGCCTCCGTACAAGATGTCGATAACCTGGCCGGACTTATCATTGTCGGTATCAGCAGCATCGAAGTCAGAAGCCTGGTCGTAACTCTCATTGTCGGAATCGACTGCATCGAGGTCAGAAATCGGGTCGGAATTGTCACTGTCCAGATCATCATCATCATCATTGATGTCCAGGTCGATACCTCTTCCTTGAGCAAGCGAATTCACTTCTAGGGTTATATTGCCTTTCGCGTAGCAATATGCATCCAGCACCTCCAGACGGGCGGAAGCTGCTACCTGCTCAGTTCCATTCATAGCGGTAAGACTGTATTCCGTTGTCTTTTCCGGCGAAACCAGCAAAAAACCTTTAGAGCTTACTTGATGCGGCCCGGGAAGTATGTTGACTTTTTTGGCTCCAGAAACCGCCCAGCTCAAGTTTGAGCTATCATCTTGAAGGATAGTGGCATAATCTAAAACAAAGCTATTGATCTTCAGGGGTTCGTCTGTGTAAGGAGCTACCTTTAGTGGCTCCGGTATGGATTTGCCTGGTTCAGCTCCATCATTATGGCCTTGCCAATCAATTGCGGTCAATAATCCGCCCACAGCCGTCAGTAGTGCAGCCACTCCGGTCAGGATGCCGGGCAACGTGGTCCAGAAGGATTTGCTATTATCGTCGTTACTCATTATTTTCTACCTCATCTGTTGCCAGTAGATATAATATTCGTTCGAATTTCCATTCTTCTGCAGAAAAACCAAAATAACTTGCACGTGCCTAGATTAAAAATTTTTCGATCAGGGTTCTGTTGCATCCTTAGGTGTTCGTTTGTGGTGTTTCATTAATGGTGGTCAGTAACATAATCTTGATCCTGCACAGCAATTAGTATAATAAAAAACTAGAACGCAACTTACTTAATTTTCTCCGTCTACCGGCTCAACAAGAACGATTTTAACTTTCTTGCCTATCCAGTCTTTAGGTACATAAACTCTTCCAGAATTTCAACCAGGGGCAACGACTTTAAACTAACACTATTTTTTTCAATAGGCCAAAAGAGGGCCGCGAATGCTCGGCCATAAGGGCCTCCTATGGATTTGCTTTCCAGCGTGCTTTTGCATCAGAAATCTCCCATGCCCAGCTTTCGGCCATTCGCCCATTTGATCCATTTGACCGAAAGCTACAAATATCTATAACGATTATATGGATAATTTGCCGCGCTACAAGTTGTGCTGGCGAGGATAAAGGCTTACGGCCGAGTTCTCATGAATGAAGAGCCTAAAAGGCAGATCCCGTCGGGGATGCGCCTAAAAAGCTCCCAAGACATGAGAGGAGCTGTATCAGTACAGCACTCGAAAAGCCATTTGGATGGCAGAAGGCCTTGCGGCCTGAATAGGAGCACGCCTTAAATGGCGCAGTATGCTCAACCGGCCATTCCTGAAGATTCTCGCTCATGCTCGTCGGGCGCGCGCAAAGCTGAGGCAAAGGCAAATAAGGCCCGGCATCTGGCGGTGCAACGGGTTCCCGTAAAACGGACGCTGTGGACGAATCCAGTGCTTTTTGCCCCCAAGCCCGGCTTTATGTCGAGCTTCGGGCAGGGTCAGGCCTTCACCAAGGTGATCGGTCCCTTCTAAAAGGGCGCTGTGGATCGGCGCTGGCCCGCCGCAGACTCGATTATGAGTTATCTGATGATTACTTTGAGATAGGTATGATCTTTGTCTCAAGCGAAATCTACTTATCTCGGCAATTGTCGTATATAGTATCTGGCAAAAGTCGAAATATCTTTTTCCCTCCTATAGCGCAGACTTTTGCCTCCCTCCTTCTTATTTACGTATACAACTTCCTCTGCATGGCAATGGAAGCCAAAGCAATTGAAAGGCGCTCGGCATTCGCTCCGCACCCATGAAGAACGGGGGTCTTCTTCTTCATCGGCCTGCATTTCTAAGTGCGACAGGCAAACTCAATTATTTATAGTGGCGATGCATTCTGTTTGCCAATCGAGGTGGATGAATGAACAAGCGGGCAGAAGGAATATTAATATTAGCAGCGCTCATTGCCATTATGCTTTTAATTGGTGGCTCTGGCCTTGCAGCATCTGCGGGAGATGGGACGGCAGGGCAGAATGAGAATAATAATAGGGGCAATATCACTACCTCCTGGGATCTATCCAGTCTATTCAAGGATAGACAGGCGGCAGTTGCGGAATTTAGCGCTCTGAAAAACGATTCGCAGAAGATAAATGCGACATTTCGCCCCAGGTTTGCCAACCTCACTGGAGAGGTTTTGCTGGAGTACATTGAGGCGAACCGGGACTTTGGCCGCAACCTGAGCGTGGTTATGTCCTATGCCTATGCCCAGAACAGCCTGAATGTCAATGACAAGTTCTTCGAGAGCTTCATCTCCGATGTGCAGAACCTCTACACTGAGCATGCCAAGGCCACCTCATTTGCGGAGGTGCTTCTTAAGTCCCTTCCTCCTGTTAAATGGAACCGACTGTTCTCCGAGCAGCCAGCTCTGGAGGCCTACAGAGCATACCTTGAAAACAGCTACATGCGCTACAGAGATCACCG
>DAONES010000032.1:0-18618 GCA_035403205.1 Methanothrix sp.
CAAAGGCCGTCTCCTGCAAGCTGTGGCAGACATCGGCAAGATCGTATTTCTTGGCCGCTTGGGTGGCGGCGGTGGAAAGTCCAGAGAAGGAGAGGTCCATTCCCTTCACAGTGTAGGGCAGGGGGATGTACTGCTTGGCCTGGCTGGCCAGCTCCTCAACCTTGGGTCCGCCGGGATGCGACAGCCCCACCGAACGGGCGAACTTGTCTATGGCATTTCCCACGCTGATGTCCAGCGTCTCACCGAAGATGCGATAGCGGCCCTGGCGCAGGGCCAGAACCTGGGAGTTGGCTCCGCTCACATAGATCACCGCAGGATCGCTGGCACCGGATTGCCATTTTCCCACCTCGATGTGGGAGACGCAGTGGTTGGCGCCCACGAGCGGGACGCCCAACCGGAGGGAGAGGGTTCGCGCCGCGGTGGCCACGGTGCGCAGGCACGGCCCCAGCCCCGGGCCCTGGGAGAAGGCGATGGCATCGATCTTCAGGCCCTGCTGGCGGCAGTGACTTAAAACCTGGCCCACCACCTCAGCCATGTGCTGGGCGTGATGCTGGGCAGCTTCGCGAGGGTGGATGCCTCCTTTGGCCGGGGAATAGGTGGCGCTCTTCTCGTAGATCACACCCTGCTCGTCCACCAGTGCGGCGCTCAGGTTCCAGGCGGTCCCCTCCAGGCCGAATACTATCATAAGTAGCCCAGTCCTATGTCCTTTCGGTAGCGCATTCCATTGAATCGAATCCGCTTGATGTTCTCATAGGCGCGGCTCCTCGCCTCGGCCAGGCTGCATCCTCTGCCCACCAGCGTGAGGACCCTTCCCCCTGTGGTAAAGAGCTTTTTCTTTCCAGCGGCATCCTGGCCCAACGCGGTTCCGTTGTGATAGACCAGTACCCCTGGGTCCACCTTCTCCAGGCCGGAGATGGGCATGTTGGTGTAGTGCTCACCAGGATAGCCGGGTTTCTCCCCTCCGCCTGAAGCCAGCGGCTTGATGGCCCGCCCGGATATGGCGCAGATTCCCAGGCAATAGTCGGGCGACCACTGTAGCTGCACATTATCCAGCTTTCTGTCCAAAACCGCCTCGGACAGCTTGAAGAAATCTGTCTCCAGGCGGGGCAATATGACCTGAGTCTCCGGGTCTCCCAGGCGGACGTTGATCTCCAGAACGCTAGGCTCGCGCTCTTCTGAGATCATCAGCCCGAAGTAGACCACTCCCACGTATTCGTGCCCCGTGGCCTCATGAAAACCCCTTATCGTGGGCAGGGCAATTTTATTCATTATCTTCTCTGTCAGCTCACCGTCCAGCCAGGGGTGAGGCGAGAAGCCTCCCATTCCGCCGGTATTGGGGTTGTTGTCCAGATTGGGGTTGTTTGAGAGCTTATTGAAGAGCCGGACCGCTACCACTTCGTCTGAGGAAAAAGCTTGCTTGTAGTCCAGAGCCGATTGCAGCGGTAGAGCAGTCCGGCCATCGCTGAGGGCAAAGAACATCAGCTCGCGCCCTTCCAGCCGCTTTTCAATCTCAATTCTCTCTCCTGCCTGACCAAAGAGCTTGGGATTCTTCATGATGCGTTCGATTGTGGACAGGGCTTCCTCTTCGGTGCGGCAGACCACTGAGCCCTTTCCCGCGGCGAGGCCGTCGGCCTTGATGACCAGGCCCTGGCCGGGATTTTCCGAGCAGAACTGATGGACGTACTCTCCGGCGGCGGACGGGTCATCGAAGTTCTCGCAGGGCGGCACCGGCACATTCAGGCTCTTGAGTAGGTCCTTGGTCCTGCATTTGCTGTTCTCCAGGACGGCCGCTTCCTTTTTGGGCCCCAGGATTCTCTGGCCTTCCTCCAGGAATATGTTGACGATGCCATCGGACAGGTAGCCTTCCGGCCCCACAAAGGTCAGATCTATCTTCTCCTGTTTAGCAAAAGCGAGCAGTTCCTGAATGGTCTTTGGGGGCCTGCCTTGAAGGGTTGCCAGGCGGCACTTTTCGATAATCTCGCTTCCGGCGTTGCCGGGGGATACATAAACCTTCTCCACATCGCCGCTTCGGGCAAAGGCATGGGCTATGGCATTTCCCCTGCCGCCTGCGTCCACTACGAAAACTCTCTTGCCGGACATCAAATCCCTTATGAATAGTATTACCCTAGATAAGCATATGTAATGGAAATGGTCTTCTTCCATCGGATAGCTATATAAAACGCAGAGTTGAGCCTGACCCGCAAATTTGATCTCGAATGGTTGGCAAAAAAAAGCAGGAGATGATATTAGAGTGTACTCAAAGGAGCAGGTGCTTAAGATCGTTCAGGAGAAGAACGTGGAGTTTCTCCGGTTGCAGTTTACAGATATATCTGGGGTAGTGAAGAATGTGGCCATTCCTGCCACCCAGATGGGCAAAGCCCTGAAGAGCGGCATTTCGTTTGACGGCTCTTCTATCGAGGGTTTTGCCAGAATTCAGGAGTCAGATATGGTCCTTCAACCGGACCTGTCAACCTTCAGCATCCTGCCCTGGCGCACCAAGGACGGATCCAATGAGGCACGGCTGATATGCGACGTCTTCCTGCCGAGCGGGCAGCCTTTTGAGGGCGATCCCCGCCGCGTCCTTCGCAGGCAGCTTGAAAAGGCGGCGGAGATGGGCTTTGCCATGAATGTCGGCCCGGAGCTCGAGTTCTTCCTGTTTGAAAAGCAGAATGGCGGCTCGGCTACCATTCCCCACGACTTTGGAGGATACTTCGACCTGGGTCCAGTGGACCTGGCAGAGGATGTGCGTCGCGAGATCATCCGCGCTCTCACGCAGATGGACTTTACCATAGAGGCCTCACATCACGAGGTTGCCAAGGGTCAGCACGAGATTGACTTTGTTTATGATGATGCCCTGAAGAACGCGGACAAGGTTGTGACCTTCAAGTATGTCACCAAGACCATAGCCATGAGAGAAGGCCTTCGCGCCACTTTCATGCCCAAGCCCATTTATGGCGCAGCAGGCACGGGAATGCATGCCAATATCTCGCTCTTCAGAGGTGGAGAGAATGCGTTCTTCGATCCGGAGACTAAGAGCGGCATAAGCGATCTGGCCAGGTTCTTCGTAGGTGGCCTGATCGAGCACGCCTGCGCAATAACCGCGATTGCCAATCCCCTCATAAACTCGTACAAGCGGCTGGTATCTGGCTTTGAGGCGCCTGTCTATATCACCTGGTCCGGGCCGAACAGATCTTCGCTCATTCGCATTCCTGCCGGGCGCGGCCTGTCCACCCGCCTGGAGTTCCGCTCGCCTGATCCCACCTGCAATCCCTACCTGACCTTTGCTGTCATCCTGGCGGCAGGCATGGACGGAATCAAGAGGGGCATCGATCCCGGCGATCCGGTGGACCTGAACGTCTATCACCTCAGCCCTGAGGAGAGAAAGTCGATGGGAATCAAGACCCTGCCTGCCAATCTCAAAGAGGCACTGGACTATCTCGAAGCGGACAGCGTGGTGCGCGGGGCTCTGGGCGAGCATGTCTTTGAGAACATCATGCGCCTGGGCCTGCTGGAGTGGGAGGCCTACAACACCTTCGTCCATCCCTGGGAGGTTGAAAGGTACATCAATCAGTTTTGAGGGAGCACTTGCAGCTCCTAACTTTTCTATTTTGTCATCCTCTGCATTTATTGTCAAATGAAGGTGCAGTGGCTTTCTTTCAGTCGTTCACTCGAAACGTATTTATATGGCATTGACCTTGGAAGAGTCCGGGCCGGTAGCTTAGTCAGGCAGAGCGAAAGGCTCTTAACCTTTAGGTCGGGGGTTCAAATCCCTCTCGGCCCGCTTTAAAACACCGGGGCTGTGGCCTAGCCAGGTAGGGCGATGGGCTCCAGCGGTATTATTTAATGATGAGCAACGGGTCTACTGAGGTCTCTCGACGGGGAGATCGTTGATGATCCGTTGGAGCACTGAAATGAGCTGTAGTCAGCCACTGATTTCCGGCTGGATACACTTCAGTATCGGAGATACCCGTCGATCGTGAGTTCGAATCTCACCAGCCCCACCTTTTATTCCGAGCCTTATTCCATCCACATCCCAATCCATTCTCAGCCTACATCTTTCTCTGCACGATCCTTTCTTTCCACAGCGCTTAAATATTCTCTGCGCTGTCTCTTTAAGGGTGCCGAGATGTACAGGGATATCCTTACCATGTGCTGGTCAATTAAGGAGGTCAATAAGAACCTCACCGACAGAAAGTCTACATCCGACTTCTCCATAAGATATCTAAAAAACGCCTGTTCTGTCCTGGCGGAAATGATGCGAAGGATGAGCAAAACCATGCCCGATGAGGCTCTCAATGTAGTCGACAAGAGTGGCGGGAAGAAGAGCGTCTCGCTGCATGAGGTCTCAGAAATGCTTTACGATCCTCGGAAGATCATCGAATTCAATCTGATCGATAATATCGGCCGCTGGGCAAGAGACCGCATGGCTGCTTGACGCTCCGTGTGGAGAACGATAGAGCGCTCTTTTCTTTTGATTTTTGATTTTCCTTTAATGCGATTTTTCGCGCGCCTCAGAACTCATAGGGCTCATCATTGCATCAGAGCATATTGTATCATCATCGGCGTCGCCATTCGGGCCGCGTTCCATGCGGTTGCGTTCCCCGCCATCATAAGCAAGGTCTCAGCTTATTCAATTTATCCTTGTTCTTCCTGTCTCCCCTGGTCCTCATGTCCCTCCTGGTCCTCTGGCCCACTCATTCTGGGGAAAGCATTGATCCGGTGGGCGCCCATAATTGCCGCAATATGGTGCGACTTGGCTTGCACGTTTCCGTTGCAGGCGGCGTTGATCGGGCTGTATCCCGCGCTCGGGAAAAAGGCTGTGATGCCTTTCAGATCTTCTCATCCAATCCGCGCAAATGGTTCACAAAACCCATTCCCGATGAATCAGCAAAGCGATTTGTCTCACTGCAAAAGCAGCTTGGCCTCGCGCCGGCTGTGGACCACATGCCTTATCTGCCCAATCTGGCCTCCGCAAACGAAGAGGTCTATGCCAAATCGGTGCAATCCCTCGCGAAGGAGTTGGAGCGGTGCCGGGTTCTGGGAATTCCGTATCTTGTAACCCATCTGGGCAGCCACATGGGCGCAGGCCGGGAGAGCGGACTATTCAGGATTGCAGGAGCATTGCAGGCCGTCTTTTCGGAGACAAAGGGCGATACAATCTTGCTCCTGGAGAACAGCGCCGGCGGCAAGAGCCGCATGGGCAGTACCTTTTCAGATATCGCTGCCGTATTGGAGTCTTCACCGGACGATTGTCATCGCCTGGGCGTCTGCCTGGACACCTGCCATCTTCATGCGGCAGGATACGATTTGCGCACCTCTTCCGCTCTGCAGGCGACGCTGGATCAATTTGATGATTGCATCGGATTGCAGCGGCTCAGGCTCATTCATCTCAACGATTGCCGGGGCGCAGTTGGCTCTCATCTGGACCGGCATGAGCATATCGGCATGGGGCAGATTGGTGAAGCGGGATTTCGCGCCATTCTCAGCCATCCCGATCTTGCCGACCTGGCCATGATCCTGGAGACGCCGGTGGACGCCCGCCGGGACGATAAAGGGAACCTGCAAGCAGCGAGACACCTTTCTGCCGTTTCTCAGGGATAAAATAGCTTCTCAATTACCAGCATCAAAGCGCTATTGGATATTGGCTTGACCAGGTAGCTTCCTGCGCCCAGATCGTAGCTCTTCTGGATATCTTGATCCTCATTCGATCCGGTAAGAATGACCACGGGTATGTTCTGAAGTTCCTCATCTTTCTTAATACGCCTCAAGAGATCTATGCCGCTGATATCCGGCAAATTGATGTCCAATAAGATCAATTGGGGCAGGTTTGCTTTGCTCTTGTTCTGCAGGGCTGCAAGGGCTTCTTTGCCGCTGGCGACTATGGTCAGGTCTGTGTTCAGCTTATTGTGCATTAATACACGCTTTGTTACCGCGGCGTCTTCAAAATTATCCTCAACCAGCAGTATTCTTATGTCTAAGTCCATAGATTCCCCTGGGGCTTTATGCCCTCTTCTCTCATTTGACATCATTTACAGCCAAGAAGTCCTTACAACTACCCACAAAAATAGTTTTCCCACTGAACTCTTTTGGTCTCTCTCAAGCCGCTCATCACCCTGCCAATCCTGTTGCCTGATCCCTTGGATGCAACACTTGTTGTTTGCACTTTTATATGCAATAAACCTATGAATATTAAACTCATGTGGTAGTACTGATTTTCGATCAGGGGTGCGTCTTTGATCTGGTGCGATTCCAGAACGATCTTATCTTTATTTTGGGTGTGATGAAACCCTTTCACACTCCTGTTTCATCCATCAGGAATCTATTTGTGCGCCCGCTGCTGAGCAGGGCAACCCGGCTCAGGGGTACCTCCGCCTGCAGATCATATCCCAGGGCTTCGCCCAGGGAAGAGGCAAACTGTATGATCTCCTGGTGTAGCGGCATGGCTTCTCTGGTCATGCGGTCTCTAGAGCGGCCCAGGTGCATATAGGACTTGACCTCCACAAAGTCCGGCTCGGCTCTCGCGATGATACGGGCATAGTCCTCCGGCCTTTCCATGTTCAGGCCGCGGGCAAGGGTCAGGCGGATCACGCTGCGACAGCGGTGCTCTTTGATGATCTCCAGGCTCTCCATGATCCTTTGCCAGAAGGCTGCCTCGGGCCGGCAGACGCGCCGGTACAGCTGCTCATCAGGAGCATTGAGGCTGAGGTACAGCTGCGTGGGCTGCAGATCCTCCAGAACCTCTGGATTTGTGGCATTGCTCACCACAAAAGAGGTCATGTTCCGCTTGCGGATCAGGTAGAGAAGCTCTTTCAGATAGGGATAAAGGGTGGGCTCGCCCATCAGGGAAACCGCCACATGTCTGGGCTCCCGTGCCTCCGCGAGCCTTGACGGATCTGTGGTTTTGGCTCCGCCATATCCGGAGAGAAACTTCTTCTGGCCGCGCAGGATGCCTTCCAAGAGCTCAGCTGGCTCCAGCGGCGCGGCTGCTGGCACTGGATCGTCGATCGGCCTCCAGCAGTGCAGGCAGTGGTGGTTGCACTCCATTGTGGGAGTCATCTGCACGCAGCGATGGCTGGAGATGCCGTAGAAGTGGTGCTTGTAGCACTGGTCCCCGCCCCGCATGGCGCGGCTAAGCCAGAGGCAGGGCTTGACCGCTCCGCTGCCGACGAGGTGGTAGCCCTGGCGGGCGAGAGTCTTTGTAGCATCATTTTCCGGTTGCATTCCTGGCGAAAAAAGAATATTCGCAGATATATAGGCTGCGCATCCGGATGTAGCACTCTTCTGCATAGCAAAGCATATGATCCGGTTATCTCAAAGGTGCGGACAAATGCTCTGCCGATTCATTCTACTGTTGGCCGTTCTGGCGATTGCAGCCGTCTCCTCGGCCTGCGCCCAGCAAGTGATCCCCGCCCAGGAGGTAGCGGCAAAACTGGTGGCAGGAGAGCCTGTCTATTATGATGGCGTAATCATCTCCGGCGATCTGGATATGCGCTCTCTTCCTGCGGCTCGGATTTACGGGCCGCTTGCAATTACCAACTCTTCCCTTGGCAATGCTACCTTTTCCGGCGTCACCTTCGCGAAGGATGCCGTCTTCTGGGGCAGCCGCTTCGGCAACGTCAGCTTTGAGAATGCAGTTTTTCTCGGCCAGGCAGACTTCGCGAATGCCAGCTTTGCCAACTGCAGCTTCTCTTCTGCCTCCTTTGCCCAGCCAGCCTATTTTACTGGGACCGTCTTCAGGGACAATTTGAGCTTTGAAGACGCTCAGTTCTCCAAGGATGCCTTCTTCAGCCAGGTCCTCTTCATGGATAGTGTCAATTTCAATTACTCTAACTTCGCCTCTTACTCATACTTCACCGGGGCGCAGTTTCTTGGCGACGCTCTCTTTTCGGACATCGATTTTTCAGGAGCGCTCGACTTTTCCGCGGCAAAGCTCGCCCGGCAGGCCAATTTCTTTCAATCCCGCTTCAGCAGCGCCTTCTTCTCCAATTCCGTATTCTCCGGACCGGTTCAATTCGGCATGGCCGACTTCTCCGGCCTCTCCTCATTTGGCCAGGTCGTCTTTGCTGATGAAGCCAATTTCAATCTGGCTCGATTCTCCCAGGCGGCATATTTCTCAGAAGCTGAGTTTCAAGGGCTTGCCCTTTTCGGTCTGGCCAGGTTCGATGATATCGCCAGCTTTCAGAGTGCCAGGTTCGATGGCGATCTGAACTTCAAGGGAAGCTCTATCTCCACCATGCTTCTGGATAAAGCGGAGCTAGCCAAAAGCTCTCGCATAATCCTGAACGACACCGACTTCTCCCGTTTCAAAGCCCACTGGAATGAGATCGAAGAGCATGTGGTTTGGGATCCGGGAGCCTATCTGGCGCTCATCAACAATTATCACGGTCTGGGCTGGTCTGCAGACGAGGACGACTGCTACTATCAATATCGGAGCCGGAGTCAGGCGGGAAAGGATTGGAGCTGGTCCAAGATCATCGATATCTTGGCTTGGCTTTCCTGCGGCTACGGAGTGAGGCCAAGCTATGCGGTATTCTGGTCGATGGCAACCATCCTGGCTTTTGGCCTTTTATTCTGGAGGGGGGATGGCATTCGTCGCTCCGCCAAGCCTCTGCATGAGCCAGCTGAAGAGAGCCGCCTGCCCGAGCATGCCACGATCCGAAATGCTCTCTTCTTCAGCACCATGGTCTTTCTCTCCCAGGGGCCCATCGATTTTCTGCCCGTGGGCAAATACAGATATTACGTCATCCTGGAAGGAATTATGGGATGGCTACTCCTGGCGCTCTTCCTGGTGACGCTGGGAAAGGTCATGATCCGGTAACGCATAATGCAGCAACGTAAATGCAAAAATGATAAATCCTTGGCCGTCATTTGTGAGATAATTGACCCCAATCTTGATTGCAGTATCCGGACGTAATGTGCAATCCCTGGCCATCCTGCTGCTCTTGCTGCTTGGCGGGTCCCTGTCGGAAGAGAGCAGAGTTGATGCCGCATCTCCGGCCTCTCAGGCAATAGCTGCCCAGGATATCCTGGCTCAAATAAGCTCAGGCGAGCCGCTGGACTATAACAACGTCACCATCACCGGCCGGCTGGATCTGGGTCCGGGAGAGGGGCCTGTCAGACAGTCGATAAAGATCACTAACTCCCGCTTCCTGGGGCCGGTGAAGATCGAAGGGGTGACCTTCAACGAATTTCTGGACCTGCGGGGATGCACCTTTGAGGATAACGTCAGCTTTATCAAATCAAGGTTCCTGGGTGATGCAAAATTTGCCGGCGCTAAATTCCGCAAGCAATCCGACTTTGCCGAGACCTATTTCCAGGGGGCGGCTTCTTTCATCGCCACCACCTTTCAGGGAGACAGCAGCTTCGGCAGTTCTCAGTTTGACGGGGATGCAGTATTTCTGAATTGCGATTTTGCCAGCGATGTCGACTTCAACTATGGCAAGTTCCTGAGGTCTGGGTCCTTTTTAAATGCCGATTTTGATGATGTGAGCTTCTTTGAGACTCAGTTTTCCGGGCAGGTCACATTTCGCTCCGCCCAGTTCAAAGGCAATGCCACATTTGCCGCCACCCGTTTCGAGAGCGATGTGCTCTTCAGGGCGGCACGTTTTTGGAAGGGGAGCACCTTCGGCCTGTCCAGCTTCGGGGGGCTGGCAGACTATGGCAATGTCGACTTCAACAGGACCGCCTTCTTTGGTGGGGTCAAATTTGCAGACCTCGCCTATTTCGCCAATGCTCGGTTTAGCGGTGATCTGATCCTTGAGGGCGCCAGGCTTTACAGCATGCAGCTGGACAATGCCTCGTTTAATGAGAGTTCGAAGATCAACCTGAACAGCACCGACTTTTCCAAGTTCGTGGTCCACTGGAACACGTTGCAAAGCCGTATGGTTTACAATGGTGCCGCCTATCTGGCCCTGGTGAAGAACTACAAGAGCCTGGAGTGGTTTGATGAGGCAGATGAATGCTACTATCAATACCGCCGAATCGGCCAGGATCTGGCACCCTGGGGATGGGACAAACTCTCGGACATAATCTCCTGGCTCTCCTGCGGATACGGGGTTCGGGTGAGCTACACCGCTTTTTGGTGTCTTTTTACCATTCTCATCTTTGGGATAATATTCTGGGCGGGAAAGGGCATGAGCAAATTCGAGATCGAAGGCGTGGAGCTTCCCGGAGACACGCGGCGGCGGCCAAGCGCGCGCGTCTCTTTCACCGATGCCCTTTATTTCAGCATAGCCATGTTCACCACCTCTCAGGCTCCTGTCAATACCTATCCGGTGGGGGTCTACAAGCATCTGGCAATGGCAGAGGGAATTCTCGGCTGGTTCTTCCTGGGGCTGTTCGTGGTCGTGCTGAGCGCGGTGCTGATTCGATGAACAAAGCGGCAGCTTCCCCGCGGGAGTGGATCGATTAGCGAAAAATGGTTGAATGCCGGTCAGCCAATCCGGAAAGGTTGATATACGTGTTTGTAATAGGTGATTGCCTGAAAAGGGCGCGTGGCCTAGTCTGGATAAGGCGGCAGCCTCCTAAGCTGTAGATCGGGGGTTCGAATCCCCCCGCGCCCGCTCGTCTCTTTTGGCCACCCTTTTGTCTGTTGCAGCCTTCTTTGAAAAAATCCGCAGCTATGAAATCATTATCTCAGAAATCAGTACCTTATGGCACAATCTTGGAGATGGCCAGCTCCAGTATGTCCTCAGCTCCCGCTTTTTTCAGCTGGGGTATGAGCAGGTTTACCGATGACCTGTCAACCACGGTCTCCACTGCGTAGTATCCTGAGTTGTAGAGCTTGGAGATGGTGGGGTTCTTCATGCTGGGCAGCATTTTTATCAGATTGGCCATCGATTCATCAGGCACATTCATCTTGAGCAGGACCTTTCCCTTTGCGGTTATCACTGCAGAGAGCAGAGTCTGCACGGCAACTATCTCCTCGTGCTTCTCCGGGTCAGCCCAGCTCTTCTTGTTGGCGATCAGCTCCGAGGTGGACTTCAGCATGACATCGATTATCTTCAGGCTGTTCTTCTTCAAAGTCGAGCCGGTCTCGGTGAGGTCCACCACCACATCGGTCAGCTCTGGAACCTTGGCTTCGGTGGCTCCGAAGGAGAACTGGATGTCCACCGGTATACCCATATTCAGGAAGAAAGCCTGCGTCAGGTTCGGATACTCGGTCGATACCCGGCTGCCAGGCTTAATCTCGCGAGCACAGTTTATGTCCAGGCTCTCTGGCACGGCAACCACCAGCTTCACGATACCCGGGCCCTGTTTGCCGTAGTTCAGTTCCGCCACCCTGGCCACGACGGCTCCCGACTCCATTATCCAGTCAGTTCCGGAGATGCCCAGATCGAAGTAGCCTTTGGCTACGTATCCCGGTATCTCCTGCGGGCGGAGGATCTTCACCTTGCCGATGCGAGGGTCCTGGATGCGGGCGTTGTACTCCCGTTCTGTCCTTTTAACCTCCAAGCCGGCTTGCTCGAAGAGTTGCAGTGTCTGATTTTGCAGGCTGCCCTTGGGAATGGCGATGTCTATCATTTTAGTGCTCTGCTTTTAGAGATCATATTTTTGTCTTTTGCTCGGGTCTGCCAGGTTTTTCTCAGGTCTGCTCGGGCCAATTCATTCTTCAGCCTTCTGGCTCACAATATTTATAAATAACTACAGTAATAAACATTTGCGGAAAGGGTGAAGGCGATTGGCATCTCTGATTATCTCTGATACTCATTTTGGCCTGGACTGCTCGACTCTGAAAAGCCAGGCAAAGGTCGACCAGCTCTTGCGAGAGGTATGGGAATATGAGGGCGGCTGCGAAGATGTCGTCCTCCTGGGTGATATCCTCGACCTCTGGAGGGTGCGCCCGGAGAATGCGGTGAAGGATGCTATCCCTCTTTTAGAGCGGCTCTCCAGAGAAGATCTGAAGACGCGCTATGTAGTGGGAAACCACGACCATCACCTGGTGGTGCAAAAGCAGGAGGCGGAATTCATGGAGCGGGCCGCTCGCGGAGATCTGTTTCCGGTTTACCTTCCTTGCATGCGCTGGCATCGGACCATTTGCGGCATCGATCTCGATATGTACTATCCCACCTACAGGATGCGCTGCTGCCAGCGTTCCGTCCTCTTTACCCACGGTCATCATCTGGACGGCATTCAAAATTTTACTCTGCAACTGGTTGAAAAGCTGCGCCGCCTCTCCGGGGAGCAGCTGGCTCCCGCAGACCTGGAGATAATGATGACCTATGCCTACGAGGGGCTCTATCGCTCTGCCTCCATCGGAGAAATGGTCTCTTTCGAGACCTCCATCTGGAAGGCATCTGGACTATTGCAGTGGCTGAATGCCGGAGTCTTCTCCAACCAGCGAAAAGCGAGCGTAGAGGGCCAATATGGAGCCATAATGAGTTTCATTCGCGAGAGGGGCCTGGGCAGGGTTGATTGCTTTATCTACGGCGACACGCACCGTCCGGGAGTCTATCAAAAAAGGGGCGGACCTCTGGCCCTGAACGCAGGAAGCTTTACTCGCGATCAGGGGAACGGCTCATGTCTTGAGACTCCTGATACCTATATGTTCATGGATGAGAAGGGACTGGCCATAAGGCAGCTGGGCAGGAAAAGGCCTCTCTTTTTATGCGAGCTTCTCTAGAAGACAGTCCTCAAATCTGATCGGTTTTGCCATGGAGGGACAATTTCCTTATGCCAGCGCTATTGTTCATGCCAAACCTATTTCATCATGCATTGCTAAGCCACTATCATGTTTGATCCACGAGAGGAATCCCTGGCCCTGGAGATCGTCCGCGGCTTCTTTGATATGCCGTCGGAAGAGATGATGAAGATCGGAGACAAGGTTAAGGCCTTGCTCTTCGACCCCCAAACCGATAGCGATCAGGAAGCATTGGGCAAGCTCAAGGAGGCGCTGGCGGAGATGTCCAGAGAGCAGTCCCTGATGGCCGGCATGTTCCTCTCCGGTCTATTGCGCTGCAATCTGGCCCGGCAGATCGAGCAGGAGTATCAAAAGGCCAAGGCCGAAGGGAATATCGACTCCAATTGTGATTGTGCGTGACGAAAGAGGCTCTCTCTAAATCCCGTGATGATCTGGCCCTGGCAACAGAGCTGAGGAGCATAGTCGATGCCATACTGGCAGGCACCATCAAGACCCAGGCAGACCTCGAGTCCCATAAAAAAGAGGCATCTTCCCGTCTGGCCCTTGCGTCCCTGCCGAGCAACGCCGATATTCTCGGCCTGGCCACCGCAGCGGAACGCGATCGTCTTAAGATGCTGGTTAGAAAGCCCACTCGAACCCTCTCTGGCGTTGCGGTCATCGCCGCCATGACCTCTCCGGCACTCTGTCCGCATGGCACCTGTGTCCCCTGTCCGGGCGGAGTTCTCCGCTCTTCTGCGCAGAGCTACACCGGTCGCGAGCCGGCGGCTCTTAGGGCAGCGCAGAATGAATTCGATCCCTACAGGCAGGTAGCCGCAAGGCTCGGTCAGCTGGACGAGATCGGCCATCCTCTGGACAAGTCCGAGCTGATCATCATGGGCGGAACGATCACTGCGCGACCGCTCGCCTACCAGCGCTGGTTTATCAAGCGCTGTCTTCAGGCCATGAATGACTATCCTGCGACAGGGGCGCCTGCTGGGCGGAGCCCGTATCGCTACCAGTCTTTTGCCGATGTGGCCGCTGCCAATGAGGTGGCTGCGGTGCGAAACATCGGCACCACCTTCGAGACCAGGCCGGACTACTGCGGTGCTAAAGAGACTGAGAACATGCTTCTCCTGGGGGCGACCAAGGTGGAGCTGGGAGTGCAGAGCACTCGCGACGATCTGCTGGAAAGGATGAAACGCGGCCATACCGTTGAGGATACGGCCGCCGCCAACCGCGCTCTGCGAGAGGCTGGCCTGAAGGTTGGCTTTCACATGATGCCTGGACTGCCCGGCTCCTCTCCGGTGATAGATCTGCAGGTCTTCAAGGAGCTATTCTCAGACGAACGCTTCCGGCCGGACTATCTCAAGATCTATCCTACTTTAGTGGTGGAGGGAACTGAGCTATACCGGCAATACCTGCGAAAGGAATACACTCCTCTGGAGGATGAAACAGCAGCGGAGCTGGTCAGCCGCATCAAGGAGATTCTGCCCGGCTATGTCCGGCTTCAGAGGGTGCAGAGGGATATCCCGGCTTCGCTCATCGTAGCCGGGGTCAGGAAATCCAATCTGCGGCAGCTTGCCAGCCAGCGCCTGGAGGCGAGAGGAGGACGCTGCCGATGCATTCGCTGCCGAGAGGCGGGGCTGCTCCATGTGACCAGCCTCGATGTATCAATGAAATATGAGACCTACCGAGCAGCCGGGGCAGATGAGCATTTTCTCTCCTTTGAGGGGCGGGACGGCACGTTGGTAGGCTTTTTGAGGTTGCGGCTGTCAGATGAAGCGCGGGTGAGGGAGTTGCATGTCTACGGGCCGATGCTTCCCATCGGCAGCCGGGAGGATGGCTGGCAGCACCGTGGATACGGAGAGCGGCTGCTGGCCGCTGCTGAGGATCTGGCCCTGGAATCGGGCTACGGCCTTCTGCAGATCACCAGCGGGATCGGCGCTCGGGGCTACTACCGGAGGTTCGGCTATGAGCGGAAGGGGCCGTACATGGCAAAGAACATCCGCACTAAAAAGGGCTGCCCTTGAGCTGCTACAAGCTGCTGCATTACGTCTCCAATTGGCCGTTTCGATTGAAGCCCGCTTTATCTCCCAGCAGCGACCTGAGCTTCTCCAGAGAATGGTCGCTGGTTTCGGCTATCAGTATGTCTCCTGCCTGCAAGATGGTGCTGCCGCCGGGCCTCAGGGGCCTGCCGTCTCTTCTGAGGACCGCAATCCAGGTGTCCTCAGGAATGTTGAGATCGGCAATCTGCTTGCCCACGGCGCTGCTCTTCGGAAAGACCTTCAACTCAACGAGAGTGTCCCATATCTCTTTTTCCAGCGTCTTCTCAGGGATGGCTTTTCTGGGCGGCTCCGCCGACATCTCCATGTTAAGACGGCGGGCCACGAATGGTATGGTGGACCCCTGCACCAGAACGGATGTCAGGACGACGAAGAATACCACATTGAAGATCATATTGGCTTTATCGATGCCGTAAATGAGGGGAAATGTCGCCAGTATGATGGGCACCGAGCCACGCAGGCCCACCCAGGAGACCATAATCCTCTCCTCGATGGACATGTCCCGGAATGGCAAGAAGCAGAGGAGCACGGCGATCGGTCTGGCCATGAACATCAGCACAAAGCAGATGAACAGGCCGATGCCTGCTACCGGGATCAGCTGCCTGGGATATACCAGCAAACCGAGGGTCAGGAACATGATGATCTGCATCAGCCAGGCCAGGCTGTCATGGTAATGCATCAGGCTGCGCTTATGGATGAATGAGTGGTTTGCCAGGCTCAGGCCGGCGAGGTAGACTGCCAGAAAACCGTTGCCTCCGAGGATCGATGTCGCGGTGTAGGTTATCATTACCAGAGAGATGGTTAGAATGGGGTACAGCCCCTGGTAGTCCAGACGGATTCGGTTGATCAAATACGCCATGCCCCTGCCTGAGAAAAATCCAAATACCGCACCCAGGGCCATCTGCTGGGCAAACATGGGAATCATGCCCACCGGGGAGCTTTCCGGGTTGAGGATCAGGCTGATCAGGCCGGTTGTGAGGAAGATGGCCATGGGATCATTGCTGCCTGACTCCAGCTCCAGCAAAGGCCTCAGGTTGCCCTTCAGGCCGATATTTCTTGACCTCAGAATCGAAAAGACCGCTGCCGCATCGGTGGAGGAGATAATGGCTGCCAGCAGCAGCGCCTCGTGAATGGAAAAGTTGAGGGCATAATAAGCGGCACATCCCACTATGAGGGCCGTAAAGATGACGCCCAGGGTGGATAGGACCGCCCCTTTCCACAGGATTGGCTTGATCTCCTTCCACTTGGTATCCAGGCCTCCCGAGAACAGAATGAATATCAAAGCCACACTTCCCAGGGACTGTGCCAGCCAGGGGTTGTCGAAGTATATGCCGCCTGGACCATCCGATCCGGCCAGCATGCCTATCACCAGAAATAGAACTAGAGTGGGCACACCCAGCTGGGTGGACGCCTTGCTGGAGATCACGCTGAGAAACAGAAGCAGCGCTACGCCGAGAAGAAGATAATCGAATAGAGCCATAGCCACTGATCAGTTTCCTCTGATCGCATATCTCTCTTTCGTAATCCACCACAACCTTTAATACCGTGCATCTAAGAGATTCTGCGATCTGAGGAATAGTAATATGCGTTGGCAAGGCAAATTCGGAAGGAAGTCCACCGGCGGAAAGCTGAACCCCGCCAGGGGCAAGAGAAAGTGCGAGATAGGCAGAGAGCAGAGCGATACCACCATTGCCCCAGTCCGGGTCAAGAAGATCGAGACCAAGGGTGGAGACATAAAGATGCGCATGCTGCGCGGCGATGTGGCTACAATTGCCGATCCCGTGACCGGCAAGTCCAAGATGGTAAAGATTGAGACCGTTAAGGAGAACAAAGCCAATCTGCACTACATGAGAAGGAACATCCTCACCAAGGGTGCCGTCATCAAGACGGAAATGGGAGACGCCAGGATAACCAACAGGCCCGGCCAGGATGGCGTAATCAATGCCATGCTGCTGCCTGCCGCTTAACCTTCCATCTCTTTTAATGTTCATCGTCTTCCGGTGCAGTTGCGGTCGTCACCTCTATGCGCCGAAGGACGCCAAGACCAGGACCTGTCCCTGTGGAAAGAGGGCTCTTCTCAGCAGGGTAAAGGTTTTGGCCCAGGCGGAGGACGCCGATGCTGCTGGCGAGATGGTTAGGGCGCTCCAGCTTGAGGGGCACGGCATGACCGGATTTAGGCCCGCCGGGCTCTAGCGTTAGCTAGGCGGATTGCATTATTGCATCATATTGATTTCAGCTTTGCTGAGCTAGCTGGGTCTATGGCCTTCAGCAGCTTTTGCCATGATGGCGAAAGAGGCCCGGGTCTCTGTGAGCAGTGTGCCATCTTCTGACCTGACCGACCCTTCCACGAAAGAAATTCTTCTCCCTTTCTTGACCACTCTCGCCCGGGCAGTGATTCTGCCGTTTCGCACTCCCTGAAGGAATGAGGTGCTCTCAGATATGGTGGCGATGGCAGTCTCCTCTTCCAGCACAGTGAAGAGGGCCAGAGCCATGGCCTCGTCGCAGAGGGCGGTGTAAAGGCCGCCCTGAAGCCATCCCACGCCGTTATGCATGTCCGGGCGCACCGGCATATGCAGCTCTGCTTCGCCGTTGCCGTAAGAGCCGATTTCTATTCCCATCAGGCGGAAGAATGGGTTGGCATCGCTGCCAAGCTTCCTAATTTCGTTGAGGTAACTCATTTCTACCGATATCCTGTTCACCGAAAACGGATTTATATATGATGGGATTGCGCTCAATACGAGCGATAAGATCTAATATTACGAGGAGATAGTGGAAGGGGCAGGGCCCGTGGTCTAGCTGGTTATGACATCGCCCTTACACGGCGGGGATCACGCGTTCGAATCGCGTCGGGCCCATAAGCGGGATAATGATTCGTGAATTTTGCCAAGCTCGGCTGCAATAGACTTCGATTCAGAGCAATAATAGCATGAGAAGTCCCACCGCAGTCGTTGGGAGAAGGATCAATGCCATTTTGTTGCCGAATTCCTTTGTTCCCAGCACATAAGCTATGCAGAGCTTGACAAGGGTGTTGGTTATGGCAGCCAGGCTGATGGTGGCAGCTGCCACTGAAGGAGCAACCGTCGACCTGGCCAGGGATGCCATGGTCAGAGCAATGGCATCTACATCAGCGAGGCCTGAGACTATGCCCGTAGCATAAAATCCCGCATTTCCGAAGTAGATATTGGCCAGCTTGGAGATGATGAGCACAAAGGCGAAAAATGCGCCAAACTTCAGTGCCGGTACGATTCGGAATGGGTCCTTGACCTTCACCTCTTTTCCCAGGGAGGTGTTCTTTCTTACCAGCATATAGGCAAGTGTCGCGCCAACCAGTGTCATGAGCAGCAGCTCAGGCAGAAGGGAAAAGAAGAGGTCCCTGTTTACCACCAGCACTATGAAGAGGATTCTCGGGAACATGGTGCAGCTCGCGATGGCCGTGGCGAAGACCGCGGAGGGCAATATATCGCGGTTCTCTTTGACTTCCGTCGCCATCGATGAGGTGACGGCGGTGCTGGATACCAGGCCACCCAGGATGCCGGTAATGCCGAGGCCCCTCTCTGCGCCCAGGATGCGAATCGCGATGTAGCCCGCGTATCCTATGAGGCTGACCATCACTACGAAGAGCCAGATCTGGCGGGGGTTTAGGACTCCCCAGGGTCCCATGGGACTCTCTGGCAGGAGCGGATAGATGACCAGGGCGATTATGCCCATCTTGAGGGTATCGAGAAGATCTGTCTCGCTCAGAGCTTCTACATAGCGGTGGGTGATATTTCGCGTGGCCAGGACCCAGGTGGTGATGATCGCCAGGGCTACTGCCAGGAGGATGCTGTCCGGAAAGCCGGAGAGCATTCCCAGAGCAAAGGTGACGACCGCCGCCACCGCCGCTGTGAAATCGATTCTGCCCAGAGTGCTGATGGATGACGCATATCCTGCTGCCAC
>DAONES010000033.1:0-18459 GCA_035403205.1 Methanothrix sp.
TGACCATTCGGCCAAATATCTCAGACCGCTCTGGTTTCATCGTACCCCTCAAGACAATCCCTTATACTATTAGCATTACTTTACTATTTTATATAATATATACCTTACCATATGATCCAAAGCAAGCCGCTAAATAGCATCGCCTTATAGCATCGACTTATTGTATCGACGAGGATTGAAGATATTGAGCATGCATACTGGAATTAACATGTCTGAATTTGAAAATGAAAAAGCAGAGACCCTTTATGCCCAGGGAAAATACGAAGAGGCCTTGTCTGCCTGGCAGAAGGCTGAGAAAGTCTCGCCACATGGCTTCCTGCAATTCTATCAGAAAGGAATTGCCTTGCTGAAGCTTGAACGGTTTGAGGAGGCTGCATCTTCCCTGGAGGAGGCTATAGAGATTGAACCGGGAAATGCCGATGCCAGGAGGACTTATGCCTGGGTCTGCTGCCAGCTGGACAAAAATCAGGAAGCTGTTGCGTCCTGCGAAAAGTCCCTGGCCATTGATCCAGGCAACGCCCGAACCTGGATAGTGAGAGGATTTGCCCTGCATCATCTCGGGCAATACGAGAAAGCGGTGGAAAGCTATGCCCGGGCCATTGAATTTAATCCGCTCGGCGCGGAAGGCAGAAGGGCCTGGAACAACCGGGGCGCAGCTCTGGACAACCTCGGCAGACATGATGAGGCGATCGATAGCTACGATGAGGCCCTGCTGATTGATCCTTTTGATATCTACGCATGGAACAACAAGGGCGTGGCCCTGGGGATTTTAGGACGGCATGAGCAAGCCGTAGTCTGCTTCTCAAAAGCCATCCAGATTGAGCCGGAGTATGCCACTGCCTGGAGGAACCTGGCTGTAGCCTGCCAGTCACTGCACCGCCTAGATGAGGCGGAAGAGGCTTTCAGGCGCGCCGGTGAATCGGGGCTCTGACCAGTCTACCTCTTGCCGGATAGACTCCTGGCGATCTCGTCGACCAAAGACTCCCGATTGTCTCGGGTTACGGTTATCACCTTGAAAGTGCTTCGAATCTTCTTTGCCAGCCGGTGATTAGACCACTCATGCAGAACCACCAGCATGGGCAGCGACGAGGATATGGCCATCTCTACTGCGGAGACAAACCTGTGACTGGTCAATTCCATGGGGCCCACCTCGTCGACGACGATCAACTCGCATTTCAGGGCATATTCCACCGCTTTTGCTCCGATCCCATCCAGGTCCTCCGGATGGACGCGGAACTTACCCAGTTGCGGTCCGGTGCCGGTCTCATCGGCCAGAATGCCCATCGCCCCGGAAGCCAGGTCGAGCAGCTCAAAGCCTGTTCGTCGATCTTTGTAGCGCCTATCCCGCGCCAGCACTCCTCCCACCAGCATGCCTGTGATGGCAGCAGCTTTCGCAACCAGCGTGGACTTGCCGACGCCGGGCGATCCGGTAACTGCGATCCTAGATGCCATATAGCTCCCTCATCCTTTCTGTGTAGCCGCTGAGGCTCTCTACGTCTTTTATCTCTTTTCTTACCAATTTTCCCAGACGGCATCGAATCTCGCTGTCCGGCCGCGAGCCGACGGAACGCAGGTGAAGCTCGATGGTCCTGCACATCTCATCGCCTTTCTCATCCCAATCGGTGAGAAGTATGATCTGAGAATAGCTTCGAGCGGCATCCTCTGCCAGCTGCAAGGCCGGGAGGCGGGAGGCCATGATCACCGGGCCGGGAAGGCCCAGGGCACGCAGAGACAGCAAGTCGCGCCTTCCTTCCACAATGACGGCTGCGCCCTGGCAGGAAGCATCAATTAGCAACGCGATAAGCTTCTCCAGCGCCTCCAGATCATAAGTCCTCTTGGGACGAGCTTCCAGTGTGTCTCTACCCCAGGCCATATCAATACAGTCCAGACTATCAACTATCCCAATTTCCGCATCAATGCTGCGACGACCTCGTCCGCAGCCATTCCTTTCACCAGGAGGAGCTTTCTGGCGCTCTTCTGACCGCTCAGGACTTCAATCTGCGTTTCGCTAACGCCAAGAGCTATCGCCAGGCCGAGGGTGAGCTGCCGGTTCGCCCGTCCTCGCGACGGCTCCTCAGTCAGATGAGCTTCGACCGATCTCCGCCACATATTATAGCCAGATGGCACAGCCAGCCGGGAGGATCCAGGCACTACCTCAAAGCTGATGGTGCAGCCCAGCGGATGAGGCTTGACCGCCTCACTAATGTCCATTGCATCTAAAAGGAGACTCATGGGGCTTAAAGCTTATCACACTATTTTGGCAAAAGGTTAAAATAGCGCCAGCGATGAAGGGAGAGAGGTTCGATGGAGATCAAGAGAGTTCTCGTCCCGGCAGATCACATCCTGCTGGCAGAATCTATTCTTCCCGGCTTGAAGCAGCTTGGCTTGCAAATTTGCGATCAATTGCCAAGCCCGGCAAATGACTGCCTTTTAATAAGCGGCCCGGAATTTGCCTCAAACCCCGAAGGCTCCATCCTCATTCGCCAGGCTCTGGCTCAGGGAAGCGCCGTTTTATTAGAAAGCGCCCGCTGCCCATCAATTCTGGACGAGATTAAAGAGACAGGTGGACTCACTCAAGAGACCAGAAACGACCTGGAAGCTTATGTTCTTTTCAAATGTCTGCAGAGCGACTCAGAGCGGCTTTCCGCCCTTATGGCGAAGAAGGATTCAATGCCCCGCTATGCTGCTGCTGCCTATGAGAAGGCGCAGGATCTTCGCTACGGCGAGAACTGGCACCAGAAGGCGGCACTCTACATCAAGCAGGACGGCTTGGGACTGCATGCCGCCAGGAAGCTGAATGGGCGGGAGATGTCCTACAACAACATGGTCGATGCGGAAACGGTTCTTGAGATGCTGATCGACCTGTCTGATTACGACGGCATCCCGGCGAATAGGCCGCTCTCGATCATCGTCAAGCATGCTAATCCCTGCGGAGTGGCCTATGGAGATAGCCTCGCCGAGGCTTATCGCCTATCCTTTGCCACCGACCCTAAATCCGCTTTCGGAGGCGTCATCGGATTCAACCGTCCCGTGGATACAGATACCGCCCGCGCCATCGGCGACAGCTTCGTCGAGGTGCTACTTGCCCCAGGATTCGAGCCCGAGGCCCTGAAGCTGCTCACGGAAAAGAAGCCCAACCGCAGAATATTGGATGTCGGAGACCTGCTGGCAAGAAAGGAGGAGCTTTATCATGGCTATTACCAGAGGAACATCTTTGGCGGCATGATGCTTCAGAATTATGACACAGGCGATCTCAAGGAATGGAAGGTAGTAACCAAGAGGCCCCCAACGGAATGGGAGAGCAAAGCCCTTAGATTTGCCTGGAAGGTTTCGAAATACGTCAAGTCCAATGCCCTGGTTTATGCCACCGATTGCCAAACCATCGGCATCGGGTCCGGCCAGGTGAGCAGGGTGGATTCAGCGCGCTTCGGTGCGGAAAAGGCGGAGGAGCACGGCCTTGATACTAGGGGAACCGTCGCTGCCACAGACTCATTCTTCCCCTTCCGGGACGGCCTGGATCAGACCTATCAGGCAGGAGCCGTTGCAGTAATTCATCCCGGCGGATCCATCCGGGATGCAGAGGTGATTGATGCCGCCAATGAGCACAACATGGCCATGGTCTTCACCGGCATGCGCCACTTCAGGCATTGAAATTTTCAAGAACAAAAAAGCTCAAACCATTATTCTCATTATTCTAGCTATTGCCCTTTCCATACTCGCGCCATCGGTTCCGGCCAGTGCGAGCGTTATCCAGGCGGGAGCTGATGTCCAGACAGCCATAAACTCGGCCAAGGCTGGAGACACGATAATAGTCGGCCCTGGGGAAGTGAGCCGTTTTCAGGTAGACCGACCGCTGACCATCGAAGGACAGGGCTATCCCATAGTTAATGCCGCACTGCAAAAACCGGCCATAAAGGTGCTCAGCGACGATGTTACCATCACGGGATTTCGCATCATCGGCGTTGGCAAAGACACCACCGCCAAGTTCAATTACTACATGCAAAACCCGACCGCAGCCGCAGGAAACAGATTTGATGAGCCCAACACCGCCCTGATTATAAAAGGCAACGGCTTTTCGCTGAAAAATTGCAGCATCTTTGGAGCGCAGCTGGCCATCTCTGCGGAAAACGTGCGGGACCTGGTCCTGCAGAACGACACCATTAACGGCTGCGATACGGGAGCCCTTATCCAGCATAGTTCCCAGGTGAGCATCGCTGGCTGCCACATTGGTGGATGCAAGAAGTACGGCCTTGATATTGAAAAGTCCAGCAACATAATGCTCGACAACAACAGCATCGTCAACAATACCAACACAGGAATACTGCTCAGGGAGACGGGCGAAAATATCGTTCAGGACAATATACTCTCCATGAACACCTTTGGCCTTTCCCTATGGAATGCGTCATACAACCAGGTGAGAAGAAATCAGGCGGACCATAATTATTACGGAATTCTGGTGACTGCCTCATCCAACTACAACAACCTGACTGATAATCTGGCAGAAGATAATAGCAGAAGCGAGATCGTGAGCGGATTTGGAATCGGCATCAGCTTGCAGGAGAACAGCAGCTACAATGTGCTCATCCGAAACACGGCAAAAGGCAACTTCAACGGCCTGGAGATATCAAAGGGCTGCAAGTACAACGCCGTCTACGACAACAATGCCTCGGACAATAAGCACGGCATAAGGCTCAACGAGAACCGCAACAACCTCATCTTCGCAAACAACTTCTTTAGAAACGAGATCAATGCCTACGAGAACATCAGCCTGAACATATGGAATACCACTATCGGTAACTACTACAGCGACTATCAGGGCAAAGACGCAAATAATGACGGCATAGGCGATCAGCCCTATTCCTTACCTGGGCCCGAATCTCATTCTTATGACTACCGGCCCCTCAACCGTCCTGTCCAGAATGCAATGCTCAACAGCACGCAGATAAGAGAGCAGGTTAGGAAATATGCGGTCTTTGCTCCAGCCGATTATGAGTATCCCACAATCAGCAAGCAGAACGGCGTTGTGGTGATATCTCGAAAGACGCCCAGCACTCCACCCAAATGGACTGACTCCCGAGCCTTTGATGCCAGCGCGCCGCCCTTCCAGAAGGAGAACACCTTTTAGCGCCGGGAAGGATTATATTCTCCGCCGGGCTTCCTCAAGAGATGAATCTCATAACCGAGGGCGCAATCACCTTCGAGACGGAGGGCGCTTTCTACAATCCCAAGATGCTTCTCAACCGGGATATCGGCATAGCCATGGCTGGGGCCCTGGGCCTCTCCGACTATCTGGATGCCCTGTCTGCCAGCGGCATTCGCGGGCTGAGAGTAGCTCGGGAAGCAGGCGTTCAAAAGGTGACTCTCAATGATGTAAGCCCCCAGGCGTGCCAGCTCATAGAAAAGAACCTATGCAGAAATGGTCTCGCCGGCACGGTAACCTGCTGCAATGCCAACGTCCTCTTGCATGAGCAGCACTTTGAGGCGGTGGACCTGGACCCATTCGGCTCTCCTTCCGCTTATCTTTCCGCTGCCAGCCGGTCGGCGCTCTCCTATCTATTCATCACCGCCACCGACACTGCCCCGCTTTGCGGCGCTCATCTCAATAGCGGCATCCGCAAATACATGGCAATGCCCCTCTGCACCGACTACCACCGGGAGATGGGGGCTCGAATTCTTCTCGGCCTGGCGGCGCGAGAGCTGGCAAGGCTGGACAAAGCTATGCAGCCCATGCTCACCCACGTTACCGACCATTATGTGAGAACTTACCTGCGCGTCATCAAAGGGGCAAAAGCGGCGGACAGATGCCTGAGAGATCTGGGCTATGTGGAGCACTGCCCTCGCTGCGGCAGCTTTGTCCTCAGGAAGGAGCCCCAGCCAGCTGGGCAGTGCCCCCATTGCTCCGCCAAGACTGCTCTGGCGGGCCCTCTCTGGCTGGGAGTAATACAGGAGAGGCAGATGATTGAGAAGGCTCTCAGCTGGAAGGGCTTGAGCCGAAGGGAAACAAAGCTCCTCTGCACATGCGCCGGAGAGATAGATGCTCCCATGTATTATGATCATCATAGCATCTGCGAGAGACTGCACATCACTCCCGGCAAGATCGATGATGCTATAGAGCGGCTGCAAAGAGAGGGACGCAGGGCCTCACGCACTCATTTTTCGGGCCTGGGCATCAAGACCGATGCGGAAATTGACGAGGTCGAGGCGGCTATAGGACCGGCTTAATTTTATAAAGAACTATATCTGTTTTTCAACCTAAAACTTAATAAAGGAGAAGAGACCTAATAGTGATAACTGCATTATGGAAGGATAATGCAGGAATTCGCGGCACGAGGTGACGTTTATTACCCCCTTCATTGCTACTCCCTTTCGCATCTCGTGCCATCCCTTGTTATATTTTAGCAGGTCCTAAAATGCAGCTGGCATTCATCTTAACTTATCTCGCCGCATCCGATTTGCGGCTAGTGATATACTTCCTGCTGGGCGGAACTGTGACTGCGCTGACCGCCTATTTCGCCAGCCAGGGCAGAGGCATGCTCTCAGCATTTGTGACCACCCTGCCCTTGCTCACTATACTCAGCTTCCTGCTGATATACGCAGAGGGCGGCAGCAAAACCGTGGAAGATTATGCAAAGAGCCTGGTGATCTTCACGCCACCCTGGCTCTGTTATGTGGCGATAGTTCTCCTAGGAGTCAACCGAATAGGAATTGTAAAGAGCCTGATCCTGGGCGTTCTGCTCTTTGTGATCCTGTCAATCATAATTCAAAAAATAATGCCTGGCACAAAACTGTAAAATAATAGTTTGCATAAGTCAGATCCATGAAGATTGCTCTCGTCGGCGGTACCGGAGACATCGGCATGGGATTTGCCATGCGCTGGTGGAAAAGTCATGAGATCATCATAGGCTCGCGTAATGCTGAAAAAGCCAGGGAGAGCGCGAGCGGGATGATGCAGCAGCTTGGGGCGGAAGGCAATATTCTGGGAACGGATAACGCCAGCGCCATAGCTTCCGCTGATGTGGCGGTGCTATGCGTGCCTTATGAGCATCTGGCTTCCGTCACCTCTGGACTGAAAGACTCCTACAAGAGCCAACTGGTCATCTCGCCAGTGGTGCCAATGATCTATAACGGCAAGTTCTTCCAGTACCAACCTCCCTCGGAAGGAAGCGCCGCCCTGCAAGCGAGATCGTTTCTCCCGCCAGGAGTAAAAGTGGTCTCTGCATTTCATACCATCTGTGCGGCAGCCTTGCAGGATGTTGATAGGATAATGAAGGCGGATGTCTTTATCTGCGGCGATGACGGCCAGGCAATAGAGACCGCCGTGCAGCTTGCCGGTGAGATAAAGAGCCTGCGGCCCCTGCTGGCCGGACCCCTGGCAGTCTCAGCCATGTTGGAGAGCCTGACGCCATTTCTGCTTAATGTCGCCCGCAGGAACAAGATAAAGGATGCCGGAATCGCCATCGTCTCCGAGAGAAAATAAAAAAAAATGACTAGAAATAATTGAGAATCAGTGAATAGCCATCCTTTATCATCTGCCAGATCATATCCGCCGAAAGATTCAGTCCCAGCCAGTGCCAGATGAGATAAACGCCGACGAACATCCCCAGCATGGCGCCCACATTTGAGAGCGCCGCTACTAATATGACCTTAAAGAGGCGGTTTTGCATCATCTGCTTAAAGCTATCCGCGGAAGCTAGCGTCTTCAGGTCGGATACGGTCGGCTTGAGCTTCCAGGCCTCGACCATTCCTGCGAACCAGCCAGCCGCGACAAATGGATTGAGGGTAGTCATCCAGGCCACCATGAGCGCAGTCAGAGCGGAGAGCGGATTGCCTCTGGCCAGGAGCACGCCGAGAGCCGACAGCCCTCCGGTTACCACAAACCAGATTATGCAGGCCTGAAAGATGACCTCGCTGGACTTGGCCGTGATCAGCACCAGGCCGATGGTAACCAGTATGAGCAGGCTCACCGCGACCCCGAATATCTTGACCGCGGTGATCTTTTTTCCGGGCTTCTCATTCAGCTCATCCAGGGCAGGAATGCTCTCCGGATGCTGCAAATGCCTGAGAATTCCTTCTCTGTGACCGGCCCCCACTACCGCCAGGACCCGGCCCTGCTTGGAGAGCAAATGCAGGTTGCGGGCCAGGAAGGCGTCGCGCTCATCCACCAGCACATTTGCTGCCCCGGGAGAGATCTTGCGAAACTCCGAGATCATCTGAGTGACTATATCGTCCTGGGTGATGGTGTCGATATCAAGTTCCTCTTCATCGCCCCAGCCAAGGGCCGCGGGAATCAATGAGCCAACCAGCCTGATCTTATCAAAAAATCCCATCGCCGACCAGAACCGTTGAATGGTGATGCCGATGTCCCTATCAACCAATGCCACCCGCGCGCCTGACCTCTTGGCGGCCTGTATGGCTGCCAGCATCTCCGAGCCGGGCTTAACTCCCATCTCCTCGCCGATCTTTCTCTGGATGTAAGCTAAAAATAGCTGGACCAGGAAGAAAAAGAGTTTTCCGCCACTCAACAGCTCACTGATCTTGATCTCCTTCTCAACCTCCTGGCCGATGAGAGCACGATAGCGAGCCGGACACAGCTCAACAGCCACTATGTCGGGCCGCGTCTCCTCGATTTTGCTGACTACTTCCTGGACGCTCTTTTCTGATACATGGGCGGTTCCTACTATTATGATCTCATGGGACTGCAAGCCAGCGGGCTCTTCCTCCGGCTGTACCAGTCGGCAATAGGATGCGTCGCCTGGCGTAGTATTCTCCGTCGTATTCTCCAAATTGATTACCTCTCAATGTTCCCGCTCTCTGCAAAGCTCGATGGCCCTGACCAGGTCCTCCCTGGAGACGATGCCCACCAATCGACCCGCGGCGATCACAGGCAATCGACGAATTTGCATATCGTTCATCATCTTCATGGCAGTCGATGCCTCTTGCTCAGGGCCGATCAAATATAACTTTCTTGTCATCACCTGACCGACGCGCGTTATGGCTCTATCTGCTTCTGCCACCTTCTGCAGATCCGTCAATGTGATAATTCCCGCCAGAGCACTGCCATCCATCACCGGATAGCCTCTATGTTTTTCCCGGAACATCAATTCTTTGAGTTCGTCGAGCGTCATATCCTGAGAGATGCTGCGCACCGGATCAGACATTATGTCCCGCACGGATATACCCGAGAGGCTGACGCTTATTTCGGTGGCCTTCTCCTCTTCAGATGCACCTGCATAGACGAAGAACGCCACAAAAATAAGCATGAAATTTAAAGAGGACAGCCCCAGGAGAAACATGAGCGTCGCGAAGATCTTCCCGATGTCCGCAGCCAGTCGGGTGGCTTTGATATAGGGCATCCTGGTCGCAAACCAGGCCCGCAAGAGACGCCCTCCATCCATGGGAAAGGCGGGAAGGAGATTGAATGCCATGAGGATGAGATTCATGATGCCCAAAGTCCAGAGCATGATGGCCGGAGCGCTGCCTGCCCCACCATATGCAGCCACCGGTCCGGCCAGGTAAACCGAGATAATTCCCAGCACACCGCTTACAGCCGGACCGGCAAAGGCCATCTTCAGCTCCAGGCGAGGATTTCTTGGGATCTCTTCCATCGAGGCCACACCGCCAAAGAAGTAGAGAGTTATGCTTTTTATGTTGAGTCCGTTCTTATGAGCGACATAGGAATGGCCCAGCTCATGCAGGGCCACGCAGGCAAAGAGAATAATGGCAAAGAGCAGGGAATAGAGCCATCGCATCTGCGTCGGCTCAATGGCACCGAAACCATAGGCATTTCCGTAGACGGTCTGGCTGAATGAGGCAAAAGCCCAGGCAATATACAAGATGACCAATAGAAATGTCCAGTGGAGGCGCACTGGTATGCCAATGACCTTTCCAAGCTCCAGAGAAGATTCCATAGGATGCCGTTGGCATGCGGCATTAATAGATCTTTTGACAGCAGACGGGAGAACAGGCGATCTTAGGAAAGACACAGCCTCGCTAAATTTAAAGAGAGCGGGTAGGAGAGTGGGGGGTTCAGTGTGGATTTCAAAAACTAGGATTACCCGCTCAAATTATTAAAGTGGGGGTGAAGATATAAATTTTTCCCCCGGATAGGCTTTCACTAGGTATCTCACCTGAGCGCTATGCTCTGCCATGCAGGCGGCGGTATAAGCATCGCAGAGGCTATTGCCGGCGGCAAATACGCCGTGGCCGCGAGCGATACACGCTCTATGATCCTGCAAAGCCGCTGATGCTGCCCTGGCCAGTTCATCTGTCCCGAAACTGCCCTCAACAATCGGCATTGATCCCAGGAATATCCGGCCTTCGCTATCGATCGGATCTACTGTAGTACGCTCCAATAGAGATAACGCTACTGCATAAGGAGAGTGAGTATGAATGATGGCCCTGTTTGCGGTGCTCTGGTAGATGGCCCTATGAACACAGGTCTCGCTGCTGGCAATCCGATCCAGATCGCAAGAACCCCTCAAATCAACCATAACGACCATCTCTGGATCCAGCTCATCGAGCATGCTCCCAGTAGTCGTAATAAATATCCGGTCCTCCTGCAACATGCTGATATTTCCAAATCGAGAGCTTGTAAGGCCGGATAGGACCAATTTCTTGCCGAACCGGGAGATATCCTGCCAGGCTAAAGGCATATCAGCTTTTCTCCTTCTCTACCAGACGGAAAGGGACGACCTCTTCGTCCACCTCCCCGAAATTTCCAAGCAGATCGACCTTAACCCGGTACTCGCCAGGCGTCCAAAAGCTCGTCTCCCAACGAGCAGAGAAGATTCCGTTGCCGTCGAAGTCATCCATGGGTATCTCCATATTTCTGTCCGGCCCTATGACGTTGGCGTTTATCGTCTTGATATCGCCCAATGCCTGGGCTTCGATCATGACCGGCTCTCCCACCGAGGCCTCCATTCTGTTGAGCTTGACACCCTCAAGGTCGGGTGGCGACAGGCCGGGCTTAGGCGCACTGATTCTTTGCAGAGCATCGGTGAGATCCAGAGCCCCATAGCCGTAAATATTATCCTGTCCAGCCGGGCCCAGATCATCGGCAGTCTTGAGCAACACCCTCTTCACATCCGCCGGGGAAAGGTCGGGATTTGCCTGGAGCAGCAGAGCCACAGCTCCGGATACTTGGGGAACGGCCATTGATGTGCCGCTTATTGAACTCTTGCCATTCTCAGTTCCTGCTAAGGCAGAGACCACATTCACGCCCATCGTGACCAGATCAGGCTTGGTTTCGCCTTTGGCGGTAGGCCCGCGAGAGGACAGCTCGAAGATATCGCCTGAGTGGTCCACAGCCCCCACGGTTATGACGTTCTCGGCATCTCCGGGAATAACGATAGATGAGGCGGCAGGACCGGAATTTCCTGCCGCAACGCACATGACCAGTCCCTTATCGACCATCTTGTTGCAGGCATCATCCAAAAGAGATGAGCCATCCGAAGGGCTTTCGCCGCCTACGGAAAAGGAGACAACCCTGATTCCGTAGCGCTCTTTGTTCTCCAGGCACCAGTCCAATGCTTTGAGTGCATCGGACAGATAACATGCACCATCCTTGTCCATGACCTTGACTACTACCAGCTTTGCCCCTGGAGCCACACCAGTCCCTTTCTCTCCGGCGACTAGGCTCGCGCAATGGGTTCCATGGCCGTTGTCGTCATAGGATTCCGTCTGGTTGTTCACGAAATCCTTGAAAGCCACAATCTTGCCGGCCAGAGCCTTGTGATCGCGGTCCGCACCGGTATCAATCATGGCCACGGTCACGCCTTCACCCGTGTAGCCCTTATTCGCTCTGGGATCATCAATAGCCCAGGATCCTTCGACCGGTTTGGACGAATTAGATTGGCCGGTTGATGAGACTGCGGTCAGTTCGGGTGAATCCAAGACCCTCAGCTTCTGGTCCTTGTAGATGCCCTTGACGCCGTTTGTCTTGGCGATCTTCTCCAGCTTGTCGCTGGATACCGTCAAGGCGCTGGCAGGCAGTATATGGAAGCGATTCTCTGCCGAAGCCGCATCGCTCAGGTTGCCATCATGAAGCACAATCACCCGGAGGTCCTTTCCCCCTTGCTTTTCCAGGCTGTCCTCGATTCCATCGCTATCGAGGTCATTGGGGTCTCGGATGGTGAGGGTTGATGATTCGTCTTTTGCCGCATTGCCCGCCTTGTCGATGGCCACAATTGTGATCTTATAAACCCCGGGGGCCAGGTTTGAGCCACAGTACCCTGTGTATCTGCTGTTATGATCCAGATCCAGCATGAGGTTCATGCGATTTCCGATATCTGCGTAGACCATATCTATGCTGCCCGCGTCATGGACATATGCATTTATCTCGCTTCTGGGCGCACCCACCTTCAGCGTCGACGGACTTACGCTCACTCCATAAATAACCGGAGGCGCACCATCGTCTTCATTCGGCCTGAAGTAGCTATTATATTCCTTTTCAAACCAGATGCTGGCCTTGTTGTTATCAAGCGCATTATGCATGGGAAGAGCAGCCGCACAGCTAAGCATGCCTGCCAATAAAATAAAATAGATGATTGAACTGGAGTTCACGCTTGACTCCAGTTATTCATTCTCAAGATTCTTATATTTACTGGTGCCTGCAACTTTGATATTCAGGGCATCCGGGAAGGTCTCAGTGATATCGCCAAGCGTTGCCACGATGTCAACTCCATAAGTGCCCGCTGCCACATTGGCATTCCATATGCCGACAAACTCATCGCTATCGGATTTTATCCGTTTCATTACGACCCTCGATACGGAATCTCCGGAAGAGCTGAACAATCGAGCCGATACCATGAAAACTTTTTCTGCCGCGGTTCTCTGGGCCTGAGTTGTAGCTCCGATCTTCACCGTTCCGTCGCTGCTGCTCAGGTCGGCATAACCCTGCGGCGAGCCGAATCCACAGGTGGCGCATCCTTTGACCGTCAGAACGGCCTCGCTGCCGTTCCGGCTGGCATCTTGCGTCCGGCTGGGCGAAGATGAGCTGCTGTTCATCTCTTTAAATAGGGCGGTTATCTGGACAACATCTCCGATCTTCGCAGGATTGGGCTTGGCATAAACATCCTGCAAGGCGATGTTCAATCGAGGCGAGTTGGATTTCCAATCAAGCCAGGTGTAAATTTTGGCATTATAACCGAGAAGCTTCAAGGCAAACCATACCATTGAGGCCTTAACACCCGTATTGGTGTATACCACAACTGGCTGATCCTTTCGAATGGAAGAGAACAGCTCTTTCAGTGCCGCTTCATCCTTCAGCCTCTTTGCATCGAGCACCATGCCGTAGGGCATATTGACCGCGCCGGGTATCGACCCGGCTTTGAATTCCGCTTCAGACCTTGCATCGATTATCTGAGCGGTCCCGCTATGCACGAATTCATAGGTTGCCATAAGATCGGCATCTATCTTGGCCGTATACACTTTGGCAGGCAGAACGGCAGGAGTTGACGACGTGGGCCTTCCTTCCCTCACCCAGTCATCGATGCTGCCGTCAATCATCTTAACATCCTTCTGGCCTGCATACTTGAGAGACGCGTACCCAAACGTGGCTGCCGAGGGACCCCCGCCACATGGCTGGCATTCGCCGGCAATCTTCACGGCATCCGTCTCTGAGATGCCTGCATCTCCAAGGATGGCAGCAAGCTTGGATAACGACTTGAGAGTACCATCCTTTTCTACGAACTTTGTGTAGGGAATGTTGATCGCGCCGGGGATGTACTCTGTAGCATTGGGACTGATATCAAGGATGATATCCGAACTGTTGATGCTATCAAACGAAGCCAACATAGAGGCAGAGCCTGAGCCCCTCTGGACCGGATCGCGGGCAGTTTTGCCGGCAGGAGCCTGGCCAGCAGATGAGCTGTCCTGGCCGCCCGCCTGCTTTTCAGTCGAGTCATCGGCATTTTTTGACTGCAAGAGAGGATTATTCTCCCGATTATAGCGAGGGTTGACCAGGCCGCCTGTGCTGATCATCACCTCTTTGCTGGCATTCTCGTCGCCCATGAACACTGCCCACTCGTTGTTCAGCACATCCTGTTGAGTGTCGGCAGTGCCACCTTTGCAGAGGACGCATTCGCCCCTGGCTTCAGAGACTGCTCCCCCTGCAAGCACTGCTGCCAAGAGCAGAAGGATGGCGACCATTCGCGATATCTTCATAGACTTTGCCTCAATGCGATTCATTCTGTGGAGTTTAATGCTCCTGCCATGCCTGGAGCAGAGGACATCTCATTGCTCCAATAATTCGCGTAGGAGTACAGCTTGGCATCATAGCCCAGCATGGTCATGGCAAACCAGACCACAGAAGCCTTAACGCCGGTATTGGTGAAGACGACCACCGGTTTATTCTTGTCAAGGATTGCGAAGACCCGGTCGAGCTTGGCTTCATCTCTTATTCTGCTATTGATGACGACATTCTCATTGGGAATGGATATTGCTCCAGGAATAGTGCCCGCGCCGAAAGCCTCCTTCTCCCTTGCATCAACAATCTGGACGTTGCCGCTCTTCACTAAATTGTAATCTGCGGAATAGTTCGCATTGACCACAGGAGTGTATACCTTAGCTGGCAAGACTGTGGCCTCTGCCGCAGTGGACTTTCCGGCTGCCGCCCAATCCTTAACCGTTCCATCCAGAACCAGGACGTTCTCCTGGCCAAGGGATTTCATAATCCAGTAGACGAAGGTCGCGGGCGCTGGGCCGCCGCCGCATGGCATGCATTCACCGTATATGATCACCGGGTCCTCGCGGGAGATGCCGGCATCACCCAAAAGCTTAGCCATCTCCTCTTCCGATCGCAAGTATGTTCCATTGATAAGGAAGCTGGTGTAAGGAATGGCAACTGATCCTGCAATGTGCTCTTTTGCCTCTTCACTTATGTCGAGCAGAATTGAAGAGCCGGTTTGCTCATCGATGGAAGCGAGCATGCCTGTTGCCTTGTCGCTGCGCACAATTGGCATCTTTGCTTCATCGATCTTCGGAGTCACGGTCTTCTTTGCGGTCGGCTCTGCGGCATCATTCGCCTGAGTGGCCGCCTGAGTGGAATTGTTCTCTTTTGCATTTTCATCGCTGAAACCGGACAGAGATTGCTTCCATACTCCCACCCGGTTCTTCTGAGCCGTGCTCAGGCCAGCCATGACCTCAGTGCTTCCTGCATTGGGATTGCCGATCTCATCCAGCTTTGCGAGCCCCGACCAACCGGAGTCGCCCCTGCAGGCATCGCAATAGGCTTCGCCTGCGCTCGCAGAATTCGCCAGCACCATCAGCGCCAATAGCGCCAGGATGCCTATACCCACCGAATAGGATCCCAAACACGATCTGAATGTTGTCATTATCTCCCCTTTTTTAGCACAATAGTGATAAGTAAATCAATGTCTTGCGGTTACCTCAATCTCACCCAGCGTCTCTTGCAGCTCAAAGCCGCGCGCATCTTTTGCAGTCAGCACGATATCGTACCTACCCGGATCCAGCAGGGCGGTAGAGAAGTCACCCCGATAACTATCTCCAGATTGGACCATCCGGCAGTAGCCCTGTGCTTCAAAACCATTCTGGTAGGCTCTGGCGACTACCTGCAGTAGATCATACCGGGCCATTAGATTGACCTCAATGGTCACGGCGTCACCCACTCTTGCTTTCGCAGGAGTTATCTCATTGGAAAGGATGACGATCTGCTTGCTCTGACTGCCCATTATGGGATACTGGTCTTTTCCGCTCCCGCTTATCTTGTAGGGCGCGTCCCCAAAGCCGTCGCTGCCGGGAGCATCTTGCTCTGGGCCCTGCATCTTGTCCTGCCCGTTGTAATCGCTCCACAGGTTTCCGCCTTTGGGATATTTTGCATTCCAGATGTTTGATCCCCGGTCATCGGCCCCAATGACATTATCCATTATGCGGTTGCCGTAGATTCTATTGCCGCTTGAATCGAGGAATATTCCCGTCTGACTGTCTGAGATGTTGTTATAAGTGATGGTATTGCCATCCGAGCGGCTCTGGATTTGCAGGCCGTAGCGCCCGTTGCCCCGTATCTCATTTCCGCGGATGGCGTTTTGGCCCGACGATTCCATCAGGGTCAGTCCGGCCACCACATTGTCCTCCATGGTATTGTTGATGATGCGATTTCCCGTGCAATTGAATCGCAGGTCCAGGCCGGAATTGGTATTCCGCGACAGGTCGTTCTTTTCGATCAGGTTTCCGGTGCAGTCGGTGAACATGTAAAGGCCGTACATATTTCCGTGCAGCAGATTTCCCCGAATGGTATTATTGCCGCAGGAAGGAAAGAGATTGATGCCGTAAGCGCCGTTTCCATAGGCCACGTTGTCTGTGATGAGGTTGTCGTTGGAGTTAGAGAGGTAAATCCCATACCAGCCCTCTCCTACTATGCCGTTAAAGCTGGCATTATTTCCGGTGATGGTATTGCCGTCGGAAAAGAGCAGGGCAATGCCTGGCTGAGTGCAGTAGATCACGGTGTTGTTTGAGATATTGCAGCCTGAAACGCTGTTCAGCTTGATTCCGTAAAAGCCGTCCCGGACTGTAAAGCCGCTAACGGCCACGCGGTCTGCCTGAATGTTCACGCAGGCATCTCGGCTTCCTGCCCTGATAACCGCACCATTGCCCACAAGATTCAGGCTCTTTTGTATGGTTATCTTCTCGTAAACTCCCTGGGCTACCTGCAGGGTATCACCGGGAGAAGCAGCATCAATCGCAGCTTGCAGATCCGAGCTTACCGGTATCGTAGCACCGCTCGCCAAGGATGCTGCCAGCAAAGCTACTATTAAGATGCAAAAGGCTATAGTTCTCAAGCAACCCACCGACGTAGGAACGGCAGTGAGGTTAATAAAGCTTACGTAGAGGGATTTTCTAAATGTCATGGCTAATGAGACTGATACAACGCATAACATTCAATGGCGGCTATTTGCGGCTAATATTGGCAGGCGATCTTTTATAGACATTCCTCGTAACCATCTAGATCAAAATCGTAATTATTACTCTTATTTATTCTATCAGTTTCATCTTTGAAATAGCTAAATAATCTCACATCTCCATGCAATATATTTTTTTCAACTAATGCAAGGAACAAATCGTTTTTAAAAATCATAATATCCGTTCTCTTTCCAGGATTTAGATCATAATGCTCAGACAGTAGATTATGCCTTGAAAAAAAACCTTTGGTATCAAATTGTTTATAATCTTCTGAGATTTGGACTTCCAATTCACCTTGATTTTCAACTTGAAGTTTGCATTCCGCCAGGCTAACCTGGATTTGACCGCGGTTTATTGCAGAAATAATTATTCTTTCAGGATCCTCAGAATCATCTTCGATCTTCGCAATAATATGCGGCGTCTTTTCCCATACCTTAGATATGCAAGGTAAATGGAGATTAAAAGGGAGACTGTGCCGATGATGGCACCATAAGCGAAATTAAATCCATCATCTTATTCTCATCATCTTCCGTATCTTTCCAATCCGCATATTTTCCTTTACTCCACCTCTCCCTCTTCCACCGGCTCGCGGGGAGCAAGCAGCAGCTCATTGAAGAGCAGAATCTCAATCACCTGGGCCACATAGCGCCTCTGCTGGTACCTCTGAATATCCTGGTTCATTTTCAGCTCCGCCTCCACCTGCACCCGGATCAGGCAGAGCCTCAAGTCCCTCTGCTCCTCCTCCCGAATGGCCAGGCTGAAGATATCCTTGAGCAGCCATGGCAGCCTCATGGGATTTCTCAGAGCCCTCGCCACGAGCAGGATATAGCTCTTAATCTGGTCGGGGCTTTTTATCTCATCTGCGCCGGTGAGCAGCAGAAGGTCATCGAGGGGAAACTTTTCCCCGTCAATCTTTATGGAGTTATTCAAAGGAGATCACCTTGCATTATTCTCTCGCAGAGCCTGAGGTCATCAACCACATTTACATTCACCGCAAGCTCAATTCTCTCTAAAATGAGGTGAAAGTCCTCCTGCTCTTTCTCTATCTCTGAGCCATCCAGAACATTAATTCCTGCCGGAACTATGAGCCTTCCGCGGTAGTTGAAGAGCGAATCGGGCCTTCTGCCCAGACGACTGTGCAGATCCAGAGGCGTATGCGTGGAGAGAGCAGGTTCCGGCCTCTCGTCATATGCATCGATTATATCGTCAATCAAATCAGAAGTAACCAGGGGAAGGTCGGCCATAATGATCATAACCGGATCGGTAACCTTTGCGTTCTTCACAGCCTCGACCATGTCTGCCACGTATCCGTAACCGCCGGTCTCTACCACCTCAAGCCCCCTTTCCCTGCACCACTTCCTTGTGCCGAGCACATTATCCGTGGTGGCTACAAATATCCTGTCAACTGAGCTATCCTCCAGAGCCAGGGCCACGTAGTCTATGAGCGGCCTGCCAAAGAGCTTCACAAGCGGCTTTTCCCCCATTTGCAGCCGCGAGCCGCGACCTCCGGCCATCACCAGAGCGTCCAGGGAAGAACACCTC
>DAONES010000034.1:0-17900 GCA_035403205.1 Methanothrix sp.
CAACGGTGTCCTGACTAGGACCTTTGTCCCATCCATATGCGTCAACTGCCCCGGTTTTGAAAATTATCTCGGGATTCTGTGTGATTACCCATTCCCATGAGACCTTTGTAAATGTCTTTGGATCTCGATTTACATTGTAGCCGCCTGCCATCTCAATCAGATTGCTGATGGTAGAGATGGTTCCATAGGTAGAGAGGTCTCCAGTTCCTTTCGAAGCGGCGAGTTCATTATAGACCTTTGTCTTTGACTTGCCATCAACAGCCTCCTTCACCTGTGCTATCTTCTCCTCGTACCAGTTGATATTCTCTTGAACTTTGCTATCTTTATCCAGAACAACACCCAGCTTCTCAAGATCCTGGGTGACATTTTCCATTTTATTTGTATCCAATCCAATCACGGCAATATTTGAAAAACCCTCCAGGGCAGGGGCGATTTCGCTCACAGGGTCCATGCCATTGGCTGAACACAATACAATTATATTTGGGGGTGTGTTTTCTCCGTCCTTGGAGAGTTCTCCTATCATCTCATAATCGTAATCGTGCCATTTGCCCATGTTTTGTTTATCCTTCACTCCAGGAAGGTAGCCACTTCTTGCTATTACATCATCTCCCACTGCGATTATCTTGTCTTGCGCTCCAAGCAAGTATAGCATCTTGGCCACGCTGCTATCGAGCGGAATGATCTTCTCAACCGGCATCTCAATTGTAATCTCTCTATTTGCGTCATCCACAATGGTTCTGGGATAGCCAGTGGAATCGGCAGCTATTGCCATGCCGCTGATGGCTGCGAGGATGAAAACGGCCATCAAAATCCCTCGAACCTTGTGCGCTGGGAATGATTTCTTATACATTGAATATCTCCTTTACCATTTAGCAAGTTAATTAGATTTAAGTAAATTAAGTTGGATTTAAAGCTTTCTAACCTTAACTTTCCCGTGCAGGAATAAATTCAATCCGATATTTGCCTCAATGTCAATTGCTTTTTTAGCGACTCCCATGACGGGCCCCATTTCTCTGAAGTCGGCATGAGAGACCTTGCCAAACTCAAAGAGAAGGTCGATCGTCGATTCAGTGATCTTAAATACAAGTTATTTTGTCTTAAACAAACATTAAATGATATTAAGCAAGATCTCCAGGATGTCTATCTGGATATCAAGGGATGGATTGAGGAAGGGTGGCTCCAGAGCAATGCCGGCAGAGCAGGCAGAGGATGGATCTGCGCAGTGATCTGAGTATTGATATGAGGAGTGGATAGAGTATTGATGCCGATAAGATGACCGGAAAAGGCCCCGCCCTGCTGGCTCTATCCGTAATGTCTGACTGCAACCTGCGCTGCCGCTACTGCTATGCCCGAGGTGGCGAGTCGAGCGCCTCGATGAGCTGGAGCACAGCGAGGCGAGCGGTCGATATAATGGCTGAGTCTTTCGGGGGCTTCAAGATTCAGTTCACAGGAGGCGAGCCCCTCCTCAATCTCGCTCTCATCGAGAGGACAGTGGACTACCTTGAAGAGCTGGGCCTGAGAGTTCCCTGCCAGGTGCAGACCAACGCCACCCTCATCACGCCCGAGGTTGCCGGAAGGCTGCAGAGCCTCAAGATCGGGATCGGGGTAAGCCTGGATGGCCCGCCCACAGTGAATGACCTTCTTAGGCCCTTTCCAGACGGACGGGGCTCCACCAGATCTGTTTTGAATGGGATTATAGCTCTGAGAGAGGCAGGAATTCGGGTTGGTACGACTTGCGTCCTCTCCAGGGCAAATGCCGGGACGCTGGCCGGGCTCGTGGAGCTGTGCTGCTTCCTTGGCAACGTGGAGGGTATCGCAATCGATTTCCTGAGGCAGGCAGGCAGGGGCGACCGCTCGATGCAGGCAGATGCATCCACAGCCGCCAGGGGCATTGAGGCGGCTATCGAGCGTGCAGAGTCTCTGGCCAGGATGGGCGCAAGACCGGTGCGGTTCAGGGAGCAGGAGAGGATGCGCCGCGCTTTGGAGACGGGAAGAGAACGGCATCATCATTGCTACTTTGATGCCTGCCGGTCCATTGCTGTGATGCCTCGCAGCGAGGCCTTTGTCTGTCCCTCCATGCTGCGTGAGCAGCTGCGGCTTGGAAATATCCATGATCCGGATTTCGCAAAGGATCTGGTGGAACGGCTGATTCGGGCGCGGGGTCATGTTCAGACCCCCCAGGAGTGCCTGACCTGCGAAGATCGCTGGCTTTGCGGCGGACCATGCCTGGCGCATTCCATCACCCCATTGAATCTGGCCATCGAATGCGCAGTGAAGAGAGTCTTTATGAAGCACGCCAGAGCGGATTTTGAAACTGATTTTGCCACAACGATTTAATTAATTTATCGAAATGATTATAAAATAGTTTTGCAGGGACCAAAATCCTTAAATACAATTTAATTTTCATTAAGTCCAATTTAGTTTATTAAAGGAAGAATGACACAATGGACAGCAGGTTCTTGGCTATGATATTCAGGGGCATCTTCGCTCAGGAGGGCCATGTCTCTATCAAGAACTGAGATGATGGGCCAGTACAAGAGCTGCATGAGCAAGAGGGTGCTCATCTTCCTGGGCCTGGCTCTGGCAATTCTCATTCTGGGGAGCATCGCCGTCAACCTTGGTTCCGCTGACCTCAGCATAAGGGATGTCTCTGTTGCCATCCTGGCGAAGTTTCTTCCTGACCACTTCGAATCAACCCGGTATGCAAATACCATCGTCTGGGGACTCCGGCTCGACAGAATCCTCATGGGCATAATCTCCGGCATGGGATTGGCGATAGCAGGCGCAGCCATGCAGGGCATCCTGAAAAATCCCCTCGCCAGCGAATTCACCCTGGGCGTATCTTCCGCTGCAGGATTCGGGGCAGCTCTGGCCATTGTGCTCGGCGCAGGCTTTGCGGGCGGAGAGTATCTGGTAATCGGCAATTCCTTCATCTTTACATTGATCGCCTCCTTCACAGTCTACGGCCTGGCTAAGTACAAAGGAATCACTCCCGAGACTCTGATATTGGCCGGAATTGCCATCATGTACCTGTTCTCTGCCATGACATCGTTTCTGCAGTACGTCGGCCATGCAGAACAGGTGCAAGAGGTCGTTTTCTGGATGATGGGCTCTTTGGGCAAATCCTCCTGGGAGAAGGTCGGAATGATTTCCGCAATTCTTGTGGTCTGTCTTCCTTATCTGGTCATCAAATCATGGGATATCAACGCCCTCGGGGCAGGGGATGAGACGGCAAAGAGCCTGGGCGTAAACGTGGAGAGGACGCGGGTTATCAGCATGATGCTGGTCTCATTCATTACTGCCGGCATAATCTGCTTTACAGGAACCATCGGCTTTGTGGGGTTGGTAGCGCCTCATATCACCAGGATGGTCATTGGAGGAGATCACAGGTTTCTTCTGCCAGGCTCAGCCCTGGTGGGCGCTCTGCTTCTCCTGGGAGCAGATACGGCTGCCAGGACGCTCCTTGCACCGGTGATTCTTCCGGTGGGCATTATGACCTCATTTTTAGGTGTTCCGTTCTTCGTCTATCTCTTCATGAAAAGGAGGAAGGAGTTTTGGTGAATATTACTATTAAGAGCCTGACCTTCGGCTACAACGGCTCAAGGATCCTGGACGGCCTCGATCTGGTGGTCGAGGATTCCGAGGTGCTGGGCCTGGTCGGTCCGAACGGCTCAGGCAAGACCACTCTCATCAAGTGCATAGATAAAATCCTCAAGCCCAAAGGAAGCATACTGATAGACGGCAGGGATATCGAGAAGGTAAGCAGAACCGAGCTTGCAAAAAGCCTGGGCTATGTTCCCCAGTCCAGCTCCACTCCTCTCGCCACCACTGTTTTTGATACCGTCCTCATGGGCAGAAGGCCGCATATCAGCTGGCGCGTCTCAGACTCGGATCTGGAAAAGGTGGCGGACATTCTGGAGCTGCTCCATCTGGAAGATCTGGCGATGAGGGACTTTTCCCAGCTCTCCGGCGGCCAGAAGCAGAAGGTGCTCATTGCCAGGGCACTGGCTCAGGAGCCGGAGGTGCTGCTCCTGGATGAGCCCACGTCGAGCCTGGACATGAAACACCAGCTGGAAGTCATGGAAACCATTGCATCCCTGGTCAAGGACAGGGAGATCTCAGCGGTCATGGCCCTTCATGACCTGAATTTAGCCTGCATGTTCGTGGACAAGCTGGCGATCCTAAAAGGAGGAAAGATATTCGCAGCCGGAAAGCCTGCTGATCTCCTGAACGCCCAGAACATCCGCGATGTTTATGGAGTTGAGGCCGTCGTAATGAACAACCTCGACAGGCCGTACATCGTTCCTTTGCGATCACTTAACGAAGGCACATCATAGAGCGCATAATTTTGCATTAAGTGTGAAAAAATAGGTGAATAATATGCATCATATCAAACGAAGAACTATTCCTTTTACATCCATTGTAGGCCAGGAGGAGATGAAGTTCGCATTGATTCTAAATGCGATAAATCCCCGCATAGGCGGCGTGCTGATCCGAGGCGACAAGGGTACTGCCAAATCGACTGCAGTGCGTGCTTTAGCGGATCTCCTGGAGAATATCACAGTGGTGGAAGACTGCCCGTTTAATTGCGATCCTGAAAATCTGGACGAGATGTGCGACCTCTGTTTTGAAAACAGCCAGGCAAACCGGATAAAGGTAATTGAGAGAAAGACGCCGGTTATTGATCTTCCCCTGGGGGCCACCGAAGACCGGGTAGTAGGCTCCCTGAATGTGGAGCGGGCCATCAAGGAGGGAATCCGGGCTCTGGAGCCTGGCATCCTGGCAGCTGCCAATCGGGGCATCCTGTACATAGATGAGGTCAATCTCCTCGATGACCATGTGGCCGATGTGCTCTTAGACTCCGCCGCTATGGGTGTGAACATAGTGGAACGTGAGGGTGTCTCCGTTGCCCATCCCTCCAGGTTCATCCTGGTGGGAACCATGAACCCGGAAGAAGGAGAGATCCGGCCTCAACTGCTGGATCGATTCGGACTGCAGGTGAGCGTCGTCGGCATTGAGGATGTGGATCAGAGGATGCAGATCGCCAAGATGGCAGACGCATTTGATGCCGATCCGGACGGATTTGTACAAAATTGCCGGAAAGGCCAGGAGGAGCTGAAGGAGAATATATCCCTGGCTCGCAGGATCCTGAGGAACGTTAGCATGAGCGATGATCTTCTGAGGACCATCGCCTCTACCTGTATCGACCTGGGTGTCAAGACCCACCGGGCTGAGATCGTGATCTCTAGAACCGCCAGGACCATTGCCGCCTTTGAGGGCCGGACAGAGGTCACCCAGGAGGATGTGAAGAAGGCGATGGAGCTGGCCCTGGCTCACAGGATGAGGAGCAGGCCATTTGAGCCGCCGACCCTTAACAAGGATAAACTGGATAAGTCCCTCGAAAAGCAACAGCAAGAGCAGCAGCAACAGCAAAAAGAGCAGAAAAAAGAAAATCCGCCTCAGCAGAAAAAACAGGAGCAACAGCCCGAGAAGTCTGAGAAGCCCGATGAGCCGCAGGATCAAAATCAGTCTCAAGCGGCCACACCTCCTGAGCAGATCTTCAAGATCGGCTCTCCGATAGATGTGCGGCAGATCAGCATGCCCAGAAGAAGGGATAAAATCCTGCGCCGCAAGACCTCTGGCAGGAGAATTAACACTCTTGCTCTGCGAAACAGAGGCCGATACCTGCGGCAGAAGATGCCGAGCGGTGGAAAGGATATCGCCATCGATGCCACAATTCGAGCTGCTGCTCCCTACCAAAAATCCAGGCGCGGCCCCAATGCCATCCGGGTGAAGAGCGAGGACATTCGAGAGAAGGAGCGGGTGGCAAAGACATCTGCCATTCTGCTCTTCGTGGTCGATGCCAGCGGCTCAATGGGAGCCATGCAGAGGATGGAGAGCGCCAAGGGAGCCGTTCTCTCCTTGCTTATGGATTCCTACCAGAAGAGAGACAAGATCGGCATGGTGGCCTTCAAAGGAAAGGATGCCGAGATCATCCTTCCGCCCTGCTCAAGCGTCGATCTTGCCCAGAGATGCCTGCAAGAGCTTCCCACCGGCGGCAAGACGCCGCTATCTGCTGGCCTCTCCTGCGGGTTACAGCTGCTGCAAGGGGAGACCAGAAAGGATGCAGAGACTAAGCTCATGATGGTTCTCATATCCGACGGCAGGGCCAATGTGGGAATGGGCGGCAAGATCAGGGAAGAGCTGATGGAGATCTCCGAGAGGACAAAGCAGCTCGGGGTGCACACTATCGTCATCGATACCGAGGTGGTGGAGCCGTCCTTCATGGACATGAGGCTCGGGTATTGCCAAGAGATAGCACAGACCATTGGCGGAAGATATTATCCTATTTCCGGCCTCAGCTCCGACTCACTGTACAGCATTGTGAACGGAGAGCATAGGCTGCTCATAAAGGCCAATGCCTGACCCGGATCTCTTCTTGCGTTGTGATCAAAATGATTGACATATCAAATCTCATAAAAGAGTATTCCGGAAAGAGAGTGGTTGATATCCAGGAACTTCAGGTGGGCCAAGGAGAGCTCTTCGGATTTCTGGGGCCGAATGGTGCCGGAAAGACGACAACCATTCGCATTCTCACCACCCTTACCAAGCCCACCTCAGGCAAGGCTCTGATCAACGGCTTTGATGTGGTCCAGAATACTTTTCAGGTGAAGTCTGAGTTCGGAATAGTTCAGCAGCATCTCAGCTTGAACAAGGACCTGTCGATTCTAGAAAACCTGGAGCTTCATGCCAGGCTTCATCATCTGGCCAGAGAGGAGCGAAAGGAGAGGATCTCTGAGCTTCTGGACTATGTGGAGCTGACTGACTACGCGGACTATCTCATCGACGACGTCTCCGGGGGCATGAAGAGGAGAGCCATGATTGCCAGGGCTCTGATCCACAGGCCGAAGCTGCTATTTCTCGATGAGCCGACGGTGGGCCTGGATGCTCAGACCCGCCGCCGGGTATGGGATCTAATTCGCAGGATGAACTCAGACGGCACGACGGTCTTTCTAACGACGCACTACATCGAAGAGGCTGAGGCTCTGTGCAAGCGGGTGGGCATCCTCCACCGGGGCCGAATGATTGCTATTGGCTCGCCGCTCAGCTTGAGGCAGAAGCTGGGAATGATCGCCGTTGAGATCCAGACCAATGAAAACGGTACCCAGTACAGGTATTTCTCAGGCAGGCCACAGGCAGCCGAGTTTGTTCAGGGGCTGCCGGCTGCCAGCAGAGTGGTCATGCGGGAGTCGAACCTCGAGGACGTATTTGTGGAAATGACCGGTCAGAAGGTAATGGGGAATTGATATGGATGCATACAACATACTTTGGGCGGATCTGGTGACCCTGAAGCGCCACTGGTCAAGGTACCTGGTAACCACTCTGATGAGCCCTCTGCTCTACCTGGTGGCCTTCGGCTGGGGCCTGGGCAGAGGAATAAACCTCAATGGAATGAGCTATCTGCAGTTCGTGATACCGGGCATCATCGCCCTCACGGCTATGACCACCAGCTTCAACGGAGCCAGCACAAGGCTGAACGTAGACCGCCTTTACTACAAGAGCTTTGACGAATGCCTCATGGCCCCAATTGGGCTGCCGTCTATGCTCCTAGGAAAGGCGATGATTGGAGTGGTAAGAGGCCTGTTGAGCTCCTTTGCGTTCATCGCCGTGGCCATGCTCATCGCACCGGCCATCCACATCGGGCTGCCTTTTCTTGTGGGCCTTCTCCTAACCTGCCTGACATTTGCCTTTCTGGGTGTTCTGGCAGCGCTGCTGGCAAGGTCTCATGAGGACATGGCCACCTTCGGAAGCCTGATTCTGATGCCCATGACATTCCTGGGTGGAACCTTCTTCTCCCTCTCTCAGCTTCCCGCAGGTCTGAAGTATGCTCTTTATATCCTGCCGCTCACTCATGCCAGCACATTCCTGCGGGCCGCAGCTTTAAACCAGCCCCTGCCCTGGGTCTCACTGCTAGTGCTTGGCATATTCTTCGCCGCGTTTCTTGCCGGAGGGATGAGGATTCTGAAGAAGATAAGCATCTGAGAAGATATTTCTGGGTAATGGTTCCGCCTGCATCCAATCCGATCAGGAAGTGGCCTGCCGCCAGTTCGGCCTGCATTGCAGGCGGCTGGCTGGCTAAGGGGCTTACCGGTTTTCATCTTAATTTTAGGTTTGCCGAAATGTTTATCTACAATCATCTTAATTTGGGCCTTGTTTTAGGTTTACCTAAAATAGCATAGATAGCAATAAGTCGGAGACAAAAGGGGTGCATAATGCAAAGTCCGATTACGAGCTTAAAGGTAGGCTCTGTAGCGCAAATAGCAGCATTGCAGGGCCATGGTTCCTCGTTTCAGAGAAAGCTGAGGACCATGGGGATTCGAGAGGGAAAGAGCCTGAAAGTGGTAGCTGCCTATCCTTTAGCTGGACCGATTGTTATTGATATTGATGGCCGGCAGATCACACTGGGCAGAGGCATTGCCCGGAGGATTCTCGTGGAGGCAGGAGATTGAAGCAAATCGTCCTGATGGGCAATCCCAACATAGGAAAGAGCGTGGTCTTCTCCCGGCTCACTGGTGCGGAGGTGATCACATCCAATTATCCGGGAACTACGGTTGACTTTTCGCGGGGCAAGGCCTCTATTCGGGGAGAGCAATGCGAGCTCTTCGATGCACCCGGAACATACTCCCTCCAGCCGACCAACCGGGCAGAGGAGGTGGCTGCAGAGGTATTGCGCTGGGCGGACCTGGTAATCAATGTAATTGATGCCACCAATCTGGAGAGAAACCTCTTCCTGACGCTGGAGCTGATGGAGAAGGACAAGCCCATGATCCTGGTCCTCAATATGTGGGATGAAGCGAAGCGATCAGGAATAGAGATAGATCAGAAAGCCCTGGAAGAGCGTCTTGGTCTGCCGGTGGTTGCCACCACTGCTCTGACCGGCGAAGGGATACGAGAGCTGGTGGACAGGCTGGCAGAGGCCCGATCACCTCCCCAGGTCAGGCCCCTCTCAGAGGAAGAGAAATGGGTAGAGATCGGGCGCATATCCAAGGCTGTCCAGAAGGTGACGCACCGGCACCCGTGTCTGGCTGACCGTCTCTCTGAAGCCACCATCAGGCCTCTGACTGGAACACCCATCGCCCTGATGGTCATCCTTGCCACCTTCTACCTGGTGAGGCTGGTCGGCGAGGGACTGATTTCCTATCTCTTTGAGCCTCTATTTGAGCTGTACCGCCCACTGGCCTATGCAATAAGCGATGAGCTTGGACCGGGCGTGCTGCGCGACCTGCTCATCGGCAAGATCATAAACGGTGATATCGATTATGTTCAGTCCATGGGGCTATTGACCACGGGCATTTACGTTCCCCTGGGAATGGTCCTGCCTTACATAGTGGGATTTTACCTGGCTCTCTCCCTGCTAGAGGACTCCGGATATCTGCCCAGGCTGGCCACGTTATCCGATAACCTCTTTCACCGGCTAGGGATGCATGGCACAGCCATAATACCCCTCTTTCTGGGCCTGGGCTGCAATGTACCGGGTGCTCTATCTGCCAGGGTACTGGAGACCAGAAAGCAGCGCTTCATATCCCTCACACTCCTCGGCCTTGCTGTGCCCTGCACCGCCAAATCAGCCATGATATTCGGGGTGCTGGGCTCCTACGGCCAGAAGTATGTGCTTCTGGTCTTTGCAGTTCTGGCCATTGTTTATATAGTGGCGGGTCTGGTCCTGAACCGGATGGTAAAGGGCGAATGCCCGGAGATATTCCTGGAGATACCACCTTACCGGCGTCCGAACGCTTCCATGATTCTGAAGAAGACATGGATGCGCATCAGATGGTTCCTGGCCGAGGCCATACCATTTCTGTTCCTGGGTGTGTTGCTTGTCAACGTTCTCTACAGCGTGGGCTTCATGGCCTGGGTTGAACGCATATTTTCGCCTTTCATGCAGTGGTGGCTTGGCATCCCAGGTGAAGCTGTGGCTGCCCTCCTGGTAGGATTCTTCCGAAAGGATCTGGCGGTCGGGATGCTTCTTCCTCTGTGCCTGACCGCCGGGCAGATGGTTGTGGCCACTACCTTGCTCTCACTATATTTCCCCTGCATAGCCACTTTTGCGTTGCTGGTAAAGGAGCTGGGGCTATATGACACGCTGAAATCATCGGCCATAATGGTAGCCACTGCCCTGCTGGTGGGCGGAGCCATGCGATGGTCTTTGATAGGATGAGTGGAATGATAGGGTTGCCATGAGACGCAAGACCGTAGAGGAGTACATCGAGACCATTCATGCCCTTGAGCTGACTGAAGGGCGAGCCGCCACAGGAAGGATCGCCAGAGACATGGGCGTAAAGCCGTCCTCGGCAACGGAGATGCTTCAAAAGCTGCAGAAAGAGGGGCTATTGCAGTATGAGAGCTATGCGGGAGCAACTCTTACCGACGCAGGAAGAAGGCTTGCCATAGAACTTGTGGGCAAGCACAGGGCTATCGCCGATTTCCTGGAGATTATCGGCGTTTGCAGGTCTGTGGCAGAGCGGGATGCCTGCCAGATGGAGCACCACGTCGGCAGGGAGACAATGGAGCAGTTGGAGAAGTTTGTGCAGTTCGCAGGCCTGTCATCCCGGGACTCGATCTGGATCGAGAACTTCAGGAGATACTGTCAGACTGGAGACGTTGATAGGTCTCAATTGGGCAACTGCGGTGATGATCGCCCTGATGACCACCTTGACGACTCCCCTGATTATTGTTCGCCGGGAGCCAATGTTGCTGTCCAGCATGAATCTGCATCACGCAGAAGGCGGAGGTAATGTGAAGGAGCTTGAAGAGAAGCTCAAGGTTGTCGGGCCGGCTCTCCGGCACCCCGGATATTTCGATCAGAACCCTTGCAGGATATTCGTCCTTCAGAGCTCTGAGGAGGACTCCTTCGGAGCGGGGGTCATTCATCCTGCCCAATCTCCGGACGGCATGAAGCCGCTCCAGATGGCTTGTCCTTTCGTCTAGGACGGTTTTCTCTATCTCTTCTCTGTAATTCTGCATGGTTATAAATGAATTATAGCTTATGCGAATATATACTTAATGTTATTGCATCATGTATCTGCCATTGGTATCGTTTTTCTATGCGCTATGTTTATTTACGATCAAATCATCACCATCATTATCATAGGAGTAGGAAAGAGATGGCGCAAGCTGGGAAGGGACTAAAGCCGAGGATCTACGGCAACATGCCCGCTGTGTTCTTGAGAAAAGATGGACGATTCGAGATTAAGCTGCAGGTCACCGGAGGAATGCTCACTGCCGAGCAGGTGAAGCGGGCGGGAGAGGTCGCAGCCAGATACGGCTCGGAGGTTCACCTCACTGTGCGCCAGGAGCTGTCGATCCTGGGCGTGGCTGAGGATAATCTGGAAAAAGCCCTCTCCGAGCTCAAGGAGGTGGGCCTGGTGCCCGGATCAGCGGGAATGGTATTTCGCAATGTGGTATCATGCCTGGGCTCCAACTACTGCTTCAAGGCCGCTGCCGAGACGACCGATCTGGCCAGGGAGATAGGTCGCCGCTTTTCAGGAGAGAAGACCCCAGGTCCCCTCAAAGTGGGAATTGGAGGCTGTCCTTTTCCATGCACCCGTCCGCAGTTTAATGAGATCGGCCTGATGGGCAGGGTGAGGCCGGAGATAGTGCTGGACAAGTGCACAGGCTGCGGAAAGTGCGTTGAGGTCTGCAAGGTAGGGGCTACCAGAATAGTCGACGGCAAGGCGGTCATCGACTATGACAAATGCGTTATGTGCGGGCGGTGCGTGGCAGCCTGCCAGCAGGCAGCCAAGTACTCAGCCGAGAATGGATTCATATTATTCGTAGGAGGCAGAGGAAGCTGGCCTCCCCACGAGGGTTGGGTTCTCTGCGACATGGTGCCCGAGGGGGCCGTCATGCCTCTCCTGGAGAAGATCGTGCAAGTATATCGGGAGGGAGCAAAGCCGGGCATGAGGATGAGGGAATTTATCAGCTCCATCGGATTTGAGGATTTCAAGAAAAGGGTCCTGAGATGAGGCATTATGTCCGTCCAGGCATCAGTCCAGTCAGCCGCAGATGATCGACTCATGCCAGAGAAAGAGCCTGCCATATTAGCGGAAGAGCTGACCAAGCGCTACGGCCGCCTTCTGGCCGTAGATCGCATCAGCTTTCAGGTAAATGAAGGGGAGATATTCGGCTTTCTCGGTCCCAATGGTTCGGGCAAGACCAGCACCATTCGCATGCTGGTCGGCCTCACCCAGCCTTCACAGGGCCGGGCCAGTGTCCTCGGATATGATCTGTCAAGCGGCATATCCCAGGCCAGAAGACATATTGGTATGGTGCCTGACCAGTCCAATCTCTACGATGAGCTCTCTGCAACGGACAATCTTCTCTTTATGGCCCGGCTCTACGGACTGCCCCGGCAGGAACAGAAGAGCAGAGCAGACAGGCTGCTCAAGGACTTCGGCCTTTATGAGCGAAAGGATGACCTTTTCGGCAACTTCTCCAGGGGAATGAAGCGCGCCCTGACCATCGCAGCAGCTCTTATTCACAAACCGCGCCTCCTCTTTCTGGACGAGCCAACGACCGGACTTGATGCCGCAGCAGCACGCTCTCTGAGGAGCCTCATATCCGGATTGCGCAAAAAGGGCCTGACCATATTTCTCACCACCCATTATCTGGCAGAAGCGGACCTGCTATGTGATCGCATTGCCATACTGGTGAGGGGGAGAATTGTGAGAATCGACACCCCGGAAGCTCTCAAGAGGCTGGTTCAAGAACAATCGGTGATCGAGTTTTCCTTCAGGGGCGATCTCTCATCATCCATCCGCGTGCTTCAGGGAAGGCTCGCCAGATCGCGGGCGGCATTGCTGGACCGGAATAGAATCAGGATTTATGGTGGCGACCCGCCTGATATATTCGATTCTGTCTTTCAGTTTTCCAGGGATATCGGGATAGGGATCGAATCTGTCAGCACCCTCCTTCCCAGCCTTGAGGATGCCTTTCTCAAGATAACCGGACAGCCTCCGCAGGCCGTAATGGCGGAGAAGGACCATGGCAGGAACGGAGTTGGTAGAAGTAGTAGTGGCGGCAGGAGTGGCGGTAGAAGTAATGGTGGCGGAAGATGATGTGGCGGGATGAGATGAGGGGCATCTACGAGATTGCCCTCAAGGATATGAGGACTTACTACCTCAAGCCTCCGGCCATAAGCTGGGGAATGGTCTTTCCCCTGGCCTGGACTTTAGCTTTTTACCTGCGCAATCCTGGCGACTTTGCTGAGCTGGTTCCGGGCCTGCTGGCCATGACCATTGTCTTCAGCACCACGGCAGCGGAAGCGGTGGTCATCAACTTCGAGCTGAGGCTGGGGACGCTGGAGCGGTTGCTCCTGGCCCCTATCAGCATGACTGGAGTCCTGTTGGGAAAGGTCATGGGAGGTTTTCTCTTCGGATTGATTATGACTGCCATTGTGGCCGCCGGAGCCATACTCGCTCTCGGTTTGAGGCCGGATATCCTCTCCCTCACCATCATATCGCTGCTCTCTCTCCTGGTCTTCTCATCCATGGGCGCCCTATTCAGCGTATCTGTGCGGGAGGTATTCGAGGCTCAAACCCTGCTTAACCTTCCCAGGTTCCTAATGGTATTTCTCTGCGGTGTGGTCTATCCTGTTTCAGCCCTTCCCGATGGACTGCAGCTCCTCTCCCGACTGCTACCCCTCACCTATACCGTGCAGGGATTGAAGGCATCATTCTTCCAGGGAGCAGAGCCATCAATGATGCGGGATTTAGCCGCCTTATCCTTATTTTTGATTTTATTTCTGCTTCCTGCCGTCAGTTTGCTGCAAAGAAGGTTTCGATAAGTGGATAGAGTGCCAGAGGGAAGTGTTTTGGGGATCGGTCCAGGAAGCCGGAATTGAGATCACTCCGATGAGCAGCGCTCCTTTCTGATAGCGGGCCCTATTGGCGACAGGGCTCGTCGCGACAGTTGCCTGCGCAGCTATGCCCTGCTCGCTGCCTGCCTGTCCCGTTCCCGCGCTGCCTTCCAGCTGCTGCATATGCTTGCAGTCTCACTTGATGTGCATGCAGCCCCCATTTAGATGCGTGCAGTCTCCATCTAGGCAGGAATGCATCGCTTGCCAGCGATCAAGCGGATCGTTATGGTGGTCTGTCAATCTTCTAATTGCCGCTCTGATCGGCAACCTTCAGTCTGCGCGTCGTTGATAGATTCTGTTGTACGCTCAATTTATTGTGAGCCCATTTCTTCCGCACACCCCTGGAGGGGTCCCTGCAGGATTATTATGATTGATAATTATAAAAATAATCACACTTGATCATATCAATCATAGCAAAGTTAATAACTATTAAGTTATCATCTGCACTTAATATTAATCAATCAGAATTTGAATGCAATTGAGATATAAAATTAGTTACCTAGTTGGACAATAGTTAGAATTGCATAACTTGGAAAGGATATGATTGGATGCGTAACAAAGATTCTCGTCTAAGGAACAGGATCATAATAGCGGCAGCTCTTGCCGTTTCATGCATAGCGCTGATCTGCACGGGATGTCTTGCCCAATCGCAAGGCGCACAGTCGTCATCTCCACAGGTCGTGGATGTCATTCATTTGAGCGGCGGAGATTCGGGCTATCCGACTCCGTTCATGCACTATCCAAGAGGCCCCGGGATCTACAAGATGAACCTGATCTTCGACAGCCTCATCGAGAAAGACGATAAAGGCCTCATTCCCTGGCTCGCAGAGAGCTGGGATATCAGCCCGGACGCAAAAGAATACACATTCAATCTGAGAAAGGATGTGAAATGGCAGGACGGCGAGCCATTCACCGCCAACGATGTTAAATTCACAGTTGAATACGAAAAGGAACATTCGCCTGCATCTTCTTATGATCTCCCGTCCGTCGTAAATATCGATGTGATCGATGATCATACAATCAAGTTCACCCTCTCCCAGCCGATAGCGCCCTTCCTGGACGATATGGCTTCTGTGAGGATAATCCCCGAGCACATCTGGAAGGACGTATCCGATCCCAACAAGTTCGATTCTCCGGAAGCTGTTATCGGCACCGGACCGTATAAGCTAGCAGAGTATAGCAAGGAGCACGGAACCTACAAATTCGTGGCCAATGAGGACTTCTGGGGACCGAAACCCAGGGTAAAGACCATCGAGTTCATACCGGTAAGCGATGCAACCGTAGCCTTCCAGCAGGGAGAGATCGATTTTGTGGGCCTTTCTGCCGACTTGCTTGATATGTTCAAGAGCGATCCGACTGTCTATATCTTCCAGCAGCCTGCTATCTGGGGGTATGAACTCTCCTTCAACATGAACAAGAATCCGCGTCTCAAGGACAAAGCAGTCAGACAGGCATTTGCCTATTCCATAAATCGAGATGAACTGGTCGAGAAGATCGGAAGAGGCGCCGGCAAGCCTGGCAGCATGGGCATTCTGCCCCAGGATCACATCTGGTACAACCCGGATCTGCCCAAATACGAGCACGATGCCGCGAAGGCAAAACAGGTGCTCGCTGATGACGGATGGATCGATTCGGACGGCGACGGCATCATGGACAAAGACGGCCAGAAGCTCTCCTTTACCGTGATACTCTCGAGCGATCAGGCAAGGATCGGCGAGCTTGTAAAGGAGCGCCTCAAAGAAGCGGGAATCGATGTCGCCATTCAGGCCATTGAGAGCAAATCCAGAGATTCCAAGCTGAAGGATGGCGACTTCGAGATAGGGATCAACGGCTACGGCGGATGGGGTGGAGACGCGGACTACCTGCGAACCAAATTCTGCGGCTCGTCCTTTGGCATTGAAGGCGCAAGCCACGGCAGGCCTCTCATCGGATATGAAAACGATCGCGTTGACGAGCTGAGCCTCGCCCAGCTCAAGGAAATCGATGAGAAAAAACGCAAGGAGCTCATCTACGAGCTGCAGGAGGTTTTGGCAGACGAGGTCCCGAGCATTCCACTCTACTACACTGCAAGCTACAATGCCTACCGGCCGGCAGTTTACGATGGTTGGATGAATATGTATGATCACCACGAGATGACACACAGCAAGCTGTCCTATCTCGACCGCAGCGAATTGAGGAAATGAGGAGCTGAAGGCAAATGCAGAACAACGAGACCGCATGCCTGGCTGAACACTGGACGAGCCTCTCCCAGAATAGAAAAAGCGGCCCTCAGTCCGCTCTCTTTTGGGACAGGAGAGCAGAAGGATTCTCCCGCAGAATCAAAGGGGATCGAAAAGAGAAGAGAACTGATGAGGTCCTGGGCATTATAAAGAGCACCGGCCTTGACTTCGATGGAGCGGAGGTTCTGGATATCGGCTGCGGCCCAGGGACGTTTGCCATTCCCCTGGCCAGGATGGGCGCAAAGGTCACAGCACTGGACATATCCGAGCAGATGCTCAAGCACCTCCAGGAGAGAACCGCCGAGGAGAATATTTCCTCGATTAGGACCCTCCAATCATCCTGGGACGAGATCGATATCGATGCTCAGGGGTTCAGGGGCGGCTTCGATCTGGTCATGGCTTCTATGACTCCGGGAATAAACAGTCCCGAGAGCTTCGAGAAGATGATGCAGGCGTCCAGAAGGGTCTGCTACTACAGCAATTTCGTCAGCCGGAAGTGGGACGCCTCCTATTACGATCTATACCAGTCCCTTTTTGGAGAAAAGTTCGCAGACGGTGGACACGGATTTCACATCCCGTTCATGTATCTCTACAGCCTGGGATACCGCCCTGCTATGAAGCTGTCCAAGAGGGGCTGGGAGAGCGACGAGACCGTGCAGAGCATGGTGGATACCGTCTCCGGATTCTTTAGCGGTCGGAAGGATGTGAACGATGAGATGAAGGCCCGGATGAAGAAATACTTTGAAGAGAGAGCCACAGACGGAATGTATCACTCCACATCCGAGAGCATAACAGGAATAATGGTCTGGGAGAAGAACGGACGATGAGGTGCAGAGGAAAGAAGGGCGTTGCCGTTCAATACGCCACAGCCCTTTTTCTCATTTTAGTGCTCAACTTTTTTCTGCCCAGGATGATGCCTGGCGATCCTTTTCTGATCTTGTCTGCCGATTCGGAAAACGAGGTCATATCGGTTCTGACAGAAGAGCAGCGGCAGTATTTCATCAGCTATTACGGGCTGGACAGGCCAGTCTATGAGCAGTTTGCCAGCTACATCTTCTCCGTTGCCAGGGGCGACCTGGGTGAGAGCATCTACTACAAAGTGCCGGTCTGGGAAGCTATATGGACCCGGCTTCCATGGACCGCGCTCATTGTGCTGGGTGCAACGCTCATGAGCACAGTTGCCGGAGTATTGCTCGGACTCTTCTCAGCCAGACGCAGGGACAGTCCCGCCGATAAGATGCTGATTGTCGGGCTGATCAGCTTTGCCGAGATACCCTCATTTTTGCTCGGCCTGGTGATCCTGCTCGCATTTTCCGTCAAGCTCAAGGCCTTTCCTCTCGCCGGAGCAATAACGCCCTTCGCCCATTATTCCCATCCGTTCGATGCCCTTTGGGATATCGGATACCATGCAGTTCTTCCTATTATTACCCTCTCGCTCACCCAGCTGACCGGTATCTACCTGCTCACCAGGAACACTCTGGTCACCGTCATGACCAGGGACTACATCAGAACCGCCCGGGCAAAAGGTATTGGAGAGAGGCTGGTATGGACCAGACATGCCCTCAGAAACGCTCTCCTTCCCGTGGTGACCAGAGTCGGCTTCATGATCGGCATGCTCATGGGCGGCGCGGTTCTGGTGGAAAACGTCTTCTCCTATCCAGGTGTCGGAAGCCTTCTTCGATCATCTGTGATCGCCAGGGATTATCCGCTGATCCAGGGAATCATGCTGGTCATGGCCTTCAGCATACTGACCGTCAACTATC
>DAONES010000035.1:0-17849 GCA_035403205.1 Methanothrix sp.
ATGGAACAGGACCTTCGGCGGCAGCCAGGATGATGCCGGATTTCAGGTTCTGGAGGCCAAAGACGGCTATGCTCTGGTCGGCAGAACTGAATCCGAATCCGATAGAAAAAAGATCATTCTCATTGAAGTAAACTCAGATGGGCGGATACTCTGGGAGAGATCATACAGAGGCAGCTCAGCGTCCTCTCTGCAATCGACTGCCGATGGCGGCTATGTCATTGCAGGAAGAATCGACAATACAGATACGGGAAGAGATGCACTCATTATCAAGACCGATTCCGCAGGCAGGGAGGAGTGGTCGATGACCCGGGGCGGTAGAGGAGATGATATTGGCACCTTTGCCATTCAGAATAAAGACGGCTCCTACACCATGACAGGCATTACGGATTCCTATGGGGCAGGAAGGGAGGATGCCTGGCTGATCAGGATCGCGGCCACAGAGCCGCAGATGATGGAAAACAAGACAGAATTGCGGCATATAGAGTTTGCAAAATCCAATTAACAAAAAAATTTTTAAAAGATGGTGTGCATAGATCCTCTGATGCAACCGCCAGTAAGGATTTACGACATCGGCCTCTACCTGCGATGTCCGAGGTTAATCTTCTTTGAGAATCTGCGAAATAAAGGAATGCCAAGGAAGATCGATACTAAGCACATCCTTCTGCGCAGCCTCATGCTCTCGATATCCAGGAAGGATGATCTGGAAGGCCATTTAAGGGAGAACCTATCAAGGCTGCAAGAGGAGCTGCCTCTGGTTTACGAGATTGAGCCGGATGAATTGAAGCCAGCTTGCCGGGAGCTGGAAGGAGAGATTGCCGGCATTGCCCTGGGTCTTGCCGGCCAGCTGAACCTCCTGCTTCCCTGCCAGGCAGAGGTTGACCTCTTTTCAGATAAATTGGGCCTATCCGGCAGGCTGGATCGGCTGGCACCGGGCGGCATGCCGTCACTGATTCGCACCGGCAAAGCTCCTCAGGATGGCATCTGGAAAAAGGATCGGCTTATGCTTGCCGGATATTCCCTCCTCCTGAGCGAGAAGCACAGGACGCACATCAATCAAGGACTGGTTGAGTATCCGCGCCAGGGCCTGGTCCGAACGGCAGAGATTCACGGAGTGGATCGAGCGCGGGTGCTGCGCATTCGAGACAGGATTAAGCAAATAAAAGAGGGCCAGCTTCCCGACCGGCCAGAAGATGCACCCTGCGAGAATTGCGAAGCGAGGGTGATCTGCGAGACAAGGCACAGCTTGGCTTCGAGATTATTCTAATGATTTTCTCTTTTGAGGATCTGCAATTTGCAGCCAAGTGCGTTCTTTTATTTTGCCTATACGCTGGATTCGTCCAAGACCTGCTCAGGAAGTTCCTTTGCTTTGGCATATGCAGCCTCAGATCCCGTCTGGTTGCCCAGTGCCTTCAGGATATCTCCTTTGTGTAACCAGACTATTGAGTCCTGGGGTGTAAGCTCTATTGACTTATCGATCCACTTTAAAGCTTCATCGTTCTTGCCAAGTTTTTCCAGCGCAACCGCCTTTGTATCTATGGTCGCTGCGAGATTTCTGTTCAAAATCTCAATAGCTTTATCAGAATAGTCCACTGCCTCCTGGTACATATCTTGCTTGTAAAACAGCCAGGCTTTATCATTCCAGGCCATGGCATATCTGGGATCTATCTCAATTGCCCGATCATAAGAGCGGCGCGACTCGTTGAAATTGCCCAAACCGTGAAAGGCAACGCCTTTGCCGACCCATGCTCTTACGTAATATGGGCTTAGATTCAGGACTTCATCAAAGCTGCGGAGGGATTCATTATACCTGCCGGTATTCCATAAAGCTTCACCTTTGCCAGCCAGGGCGGCAATGTAAGATTCGTTTATCTCCAGGGCCTTATCATAAGCCTGGATGGCATCATCGAATTTGTACTGCGCGTTGAGCTTATCGCCCTGAGCGGTCCAGTATGCGCTGGTGTTCTCTTCAGCACTTATTGCCGGGGAGATGGATATTGCCAGCATAGTCAGGATTAAGAGAGACTTCATGAACTCACCTAGGCGCTTATTTGACATTGTTCGGCAAAAAGGATTATGGTAAATTTGAACTGTAATCTATTGAGGATTCCCGATTATCTTGAGAGCTTCTACTGCGATATGCATACGAACCCATACCTTATAAAGGGGAAGCCTCATTTGCTGCTACGAAACCGGGAACGCTTCGAGCGGATGGCAGAGTGCTGTTCCTGGCATAATATGAGGATAATAAATGGCAACCATCGAGGAACAGATCAAGGCGCTGGAAGAGGAGATCTTTAACACTCAGAAGAACAAGGCTACCGAGCACCATCTGGGCAAGATCAAGGCCAAGATCGCGAAGCTGAAGGCGCAGCAAGAGCTTCAAAAGATCAAGGGAGGCGGAGGAGGCAGAAGATACTACATCAAGAAGTCCGGGGATGCCACTGTGGCTTTGGTGGGATTTCCGTCGGTGGGAAAGTCAAGTCTGCTTAATTATCTGACAGGATCCAAGTCGGAGGTTGCCGCATACCAGTTCACAACCCTGGAGGTCATTCCCGGAGTCATGAAATACAAAGGCGCGGAGATCCAGATACTTGATATGCCAGGCATCATTAAAGGAGCCGCCAAGGGCAAGGGCCGGGGAAGAGAGGTCATTACAGCCGCCCGGGCTGCAGATATAATATTATTATTAGGTGACGTATTCAATTACAGGCTGGATATTCTGGAGCGCGAGCTTTATGAAGCGGGGATCAGGCTCGACAAACAGCCGCCTAATATTCACATCACGCCGGATAAGAAGGGAGGAATAATCCTGCGCAGCACTGTCAAGCTCACTCAGATGACGGAGTTTGAGATCGCGGAGATCATTCGCGCTTATGGAATTGTCAATGCAAACGTCACCATTCGCGAGGACATTGACACCGACAGCCTTGTCGATTTCCTGGCAGGAAACAGGGTTTACATCCCATCAGTTGTAGCCATCAACAAGTTCGACCTGAGATATGGAAATGTCGAGAATAAAATCAAGGAAGATTTGAGAAGGGATTATCTGCCTATTTCCTGTGCTACCACTCAGGGCCTTGAGGAGTTGAAGGATCTCATTTATGAGAGGCTGGGCTTCATTCGCGTCTACCTCAAGCCAAAAGGAGGAAAAGCGGACCTGCAAGAGCCTCTGGTGCTCCTGGAAGGAAGCAGCGTAAGATCGGTATGCGAGCACCTCCATCGCGACTTTGTAAATCTCTTCCGATATGCTCTGGTTTGGGGAGAGAGTGCGAAGTTCCCGGGACAATCGGTTGGGCTGGAGCATGAGCTGATGGACTGCGATATTCTCTCTATTATTACCAAGAAAAGGTAGGTCCTGTCCAATTCACCTTTCTCACTCCCATTTTCCATCCTCCGTTCTCACTCCCATTCTCCATCCTCCGTTCCCACTCCATTTTCCGTCCTCCTTTCTCGCGCCTTCTCTCAATCCCGTTTCTACACTGCCCTCTTACGCCCTCCTTCCACATTCCTAATGCCATCCAACACCTTTATTTCCTTGATTTTGAATACCAATCATTGAGGCTTTATAGATGCTGGAAAGGCTAACAAAATCTCTGCTTGAGGCTCCTATCTTCAAGAGGGGCGAATACAATTACTTCATTCATCCCATCACAGACGGAGTGCCCGAGATCAGGCCGGAGCTGATTCGGGAGATCACCGGCCATATCGTGCGAATTACCGACATGGAGGTAGACAAGATCGTGACCGTAGAGGCCATGGGAATTCCCATCGGCATAGGCCTTTCCATTATCTGTGACATCCCCCTGGTGATAATAAGAAAACGCAAATACGGTCTGCCCGGCGAGATTGAGGTCTCCCAGGTGACAGGCTACTCCAAGTCGCAGCTATTTTTAAACGGCATAAACAAAGGCGATCGCGTCATTGTGGTGGATGATGTCGTCAGCACCGGAGGAACGCTTCTTGCCGTGCTCCAATCCCTTAAGATCGCGGGGGCCATTGTGAAAGATGTGGTAGTGGTAATAAAGCGCGGCAGTGGCGCAGATCGGCTGAAGGCGGAAGGCTATGCAATCAAGACAATGGTTGATGTGGAAGTAAGCGAGAGCCGGGTGACCAGCGTCAAGATATCTGACAACGGCCAGGGAAAATGATCATTGCAGAAAGAAACTGCGAGAAAAAAAATCCAGAGAAGGAAATGATCCAGGAAAAGGGCTGTCCAGGAAGAAACATTAAATCGGCAGAGATCAGCTCCGCCCAGGAGCCTGCCGCGGTTTGCAGCACGAGAAGATCCCCGGAAGGAAAATTGGAGGCAGATCTGCGTGCAGAGACTGTTAAGTGGCAGGAGAAGGCGCGGGATCTGTTCGGAAATGTGTCCGGGGATGAAGGCTTTCTGGATAATGTCTCTGCCTACATCCGCGACTGCCAGTTTTTCCTGGAAAAGAGCGACCTCATCAGAGCTTTTGAGGCAATAATCTGGGCTTGGGCCTGGATGGAGATCGGCCTGGATAAAGGGCTATTGCGAAAAGAGACTGAAGCAAAGGCCAGAGACTGCTGTAGCCAGAAGAATTGCCCTTTGCATAAAGAATGATCATTCATCAACAGTCCATCTCATCAATTCATCCTCTCACCATTCATTAGTAACCATAGGTTAGTATTATATACTTAGACTGGCGTTGATACACTTCAAATGATCACCGACTATCGCACTCGATTGAATGAGGCAAAGTCCCTGCCAGACATCTTTGAGCTGGTCAAATCTCTGGTATTAAGGAGCCTAGGCAAGAGCCGGGGAGGACTCATGCTGGGCATGGCAAACCTGGGAAATAATCCCCAGGGCTTCTTCGGAGGCTTTTTCACCACCGGCAGCAATGTAATCGTCCTCAATAAGATCCCGCTGCAGAGGATCATGGAGACCCGGCCGGAACTCTATAAGCCCTATGTCTTTCATGTCCTCCTGCATGAGTACATCCATTCCCTGGGCTACCTGGATGAGGCAGATGTAAGGGCAAAGGTCTTCGATATCACAAAGAAGGCCCTGGGAGAGAATCACCTGGCAACTCAAATGGCATCAAGCAGCAGCGAGTTCATCAAGCACCTTGCCTACCCGGATGTATCCTGGAAGCCGGATGACGAGGGACTGGAGCTGGTAGAAGGATTTGATCGGTCGAGCGTATCGTACATTGCCTGACCAAACTCTCTTCAAATAATCTGTTTTTCATTTTTAGGCCTGATCACCAATTGTCAATATTTAAATATGATTGGGTCTATAACCAACGATCCAAGGAGGGAAGCAGACGAGGAAGCTACTTATCTTAGCGATGCTGGCCATTTCGCTAGCAGGCATGGCAGCATCTGCAAATTATATGTATGAAAAGGCATCCGTCAAAGGTGTCGGCTACAAGAACGTAGAGATGATAGTCTCCACTCAGACAGGATTTAACGGCCAAAAACTAATAGAGAAGGAATCAGGATCAGGCAACGTAATCACCGAGAAGACGGAACTTGAAGCAGAAAGGCAACTCAACAGGACTGGATATGCAATAGGCGGCAAGTATACCTGTAAAAACGGCCGTCTGGTTCAAGTTGATTTAATATGCGAATGGCCAACCGGTGTGTTCTGCCCAATGGATTACATCAACTTCACCAAGGAAGCAGAATTTGAGTATATGCCAGTATCTTACCAGACAGGCACCTATGATCAGAAGTGGATTGAAAAGCTGTGTGTGCAGAACTACAGGATCGGTGCCGTGCTGACCGAGATGTATACTCATGCCGAACACCTGCAGAAGACCACCGAGGTAAAGACCAGAGGATATGGCGTTGTTTCCTTTATACCCATCACCGACCTGAGAGGATTTTATGATCTCTCAAATAGCGGCTGTCCTGCCTGCTGTACCGGGGTTCTGGAAGCAAACCTGAACAGCAATGTGATCGGCGTGGCTCACATCGGCTGGATCTCCCGCGATCCCAATGCTGACGATCAGCTCAAGGGCCGCCATGCTGAGTACGGCAGATCGGTCGAGGACCTCACTGGGGTTTTTTCCATCGAGAAGTTCATCCAGCTCTGGGGCAACTCCACCTGCGGAGCCATTAGCGTTGACTGGCTGCCTTGCGTGTGAATTGAAGCTAAATTCTCATCTTTTTTTATTTTCTTCAGGCAATTCTGAGATGGACTAAAATACATCGAAAGCTATCAAGAGCCTGACATGTTCGATCCCCAGATAAAAAAGCTGGCCAGGCAGCTATCCCTGGGCGAGAGAGAGCTTTCCGCCGCAGTAGAGTTGCTAGATGGCGGCGCTACAATTCCATTCATTGCCAGGTACCGAAAAGAGGCCACAGGAAATATGGATGAGGTGGCGATCTCCAGAATTCGCGACCAGCTCCACAAGAATCGGCAGCTAGAAGAGAGGCGGGAAGCGATTTTTTATTCTCTTGCCAAGCGACAGCTCCTCACCGCTGATCTGCAGGCCAGAATAGAAGCTGCCGATACTCTGGCTATTCTGGAGGACATCTACCTTCCCTACCGGCCTAAGAGAAAGACCAGGGCTTCTGTGGCAAGGGAGCGCGGCCTGGAGCCTCTTGCAAAAAGAATCTTTGCCCAGGAAAGTCGCGACCGGGATCCGGAAGAGCTGGCAATGTCCTTCGTTGATGCAAAAAAAGGAGTCGCCTCGGCGGAAGAGGCTCTGGCCGGTGCAAGGGACATCATGGCCGAATGGATGAGCGAGGATGCTGAAGCACGAATACGGATGAGGGCTCTCTTTCAGTCGCAGGCTGCGATACGATCGGCAGCTTCCACTGGAAAAAAGGAGTCCGCGGATAGCAAAGACGAGGGCAAGAATGATGGCAAAGACGATGGCAAATTCAGGGACTACATTGACCACTCCGAGCCCATCTCCAGGATAAGTCCGCACAGGCTGCTCGCCATGCTGAGAGGAGCACGGGCCGGCGCCCTCAGCCTGCACGTCTCTCCGGCGGAAGAAGACGGCCTGGCGATCCTGGAGGAGCTATTCGTAAAAGGGGACGGCCCGGCCTCTGGCCAGGTGATGCAGGCGGCAGAGGATGGCTACAGGCGGCTCCTTGCTCCATCAATGGAAAATGAGGCGCTCGCTGCGGGGCGTGCATTTGCCGAGGAGAAGGCCATCGAGATATTTTCCGAAAACCTGCGCCAGGTTCTCCTGGAGCCGCCTCTCGGCCAGAAGAGCGTCCTGGCCGTAGACCCAGGGCTGCGGACGGGATGCAAGCTGGCGGTGCTCGATCGCCTGGGCAGGCTGCAAGAGAGCCATGTGATTTATCCTCATGATACCGGAAGGAAGAGAGAAGAAGCAACAGATATCGTGAGGGCGATATGCAAAAGGAAGGGCATCGAGATAATTGCCGTTGGCAACGGAACTGCGGGCAGAGAGACAGAGGCATTCCTGCAAAGCCTGAGGCTACAGCAGCCCATCATCATGGTCAATGAGTCAGGGGCTTCGGTCTACTCAACGTCGGACGCAGCTAGGCAGGAATTTCCCCAGGAGGACGCCACCGTGCGGGGCACGGTCTCAATCGGACGGCGGCTCATGGACCCGCTGGCAGAGCTTGTCAAGGTCGAGCCCAAGGCAATCGGCGTGGGCCAGTACCAGCATGACGTGGACCAGACTGCTCTCCGGCGCGCACTGGACGATGTGGTATCTTCCTGCGTTAATCTGGTGGGAGTGGATGTCAATGCCGCCAGCCAGCAGCTTCTCGCCTATGTCTCAGGCCTGGGACCGAAGCTCGCCGAGGCCGTAGTAAGGTACAGAAATGAGCATGGTCTCTTCAGGTCGCGCCAGGATCTGCGCAATGTGCCCCGTCTGGGGCCAAAGGCCTTCGAGCAGTCTGCAGGATTCCTGCGCATTCGAGACGGCAGCAACCCTCTGGATAGCACTGCGGTTCATCCGGAGAGCTATCCGCTGGTGGAAAGGATGGCCAGGGACCTGAGCGTCACAGTGAAAGAGCTGATGCAAAACGAGGCTCTGCTCAAGAAGCTGGACGCAAAGAAATACATGAGCGAGAAAGCTGGCGCCGCCACGCTACAGGATATCATCGAGGAGCTGTCCAGGCCGGGCCGGGACCCCAGAGCACCGTTCGAAGCATTCAGCTTTGCTCCGGGAATTGAGAAGATTGAGGACCTCAAGGTGGGAATGAAGCTGCCAGGAATTGTGACCAATGTAACCGCTTTTGGGGCCTTTGTGGACATCGGCGTGCATCAGGACGGACTGGTGCATAAAAGCCAGCTTCGGGACGGCTATGTGAAGAATCCGACCGACGTGGTAAAGGCCAGGCAGAAGGTCATGGTTACGGTGCTGGATGTGGATTTAGAGCGGAGGAGAATATCGCTCTCAATGAAAAAATCATCTTGAGCAAAATCCTTAAATATCGGCGAACGCTTAGAGTGTATTCGGCAAAAGTCGAAGACCATCATTTTATCCCTCCTACACAAGACTTTTGCCTTCCTCCTATTCATTCCCGGCATCAGTCATCAGACTCATTGCCTATCCACCCATTGCCTTTCCCTGTCGACATCACTCATTAGGCATTCTCTCTTCGCATGATCTCCTCTGCCCTGGCAAAGGCCTGGTCCGCCTCGGCATCCCTGCCCAGAGCCAGGAGAATAAGGCCCCGGCTATTCCAGGCCCTGGAATGCCTGGAATCGATCTCTATCGCCCTGTCAAAATCATCGATTGCTTCAGCATAGCAGTTCAGGCGCCGCCTGGCCTCGCCCCGGCTGTACCATGCATCGGCATTCAGCGGATCGATATCGATCGCCCGGTCAAAATGCTCCACCGCCTCATGGAATCGGTGCAACCTGGCAAAAGCCGCGCCTTTATTGTTCCAGAACTCGCTTCTCTCAGGTTGCAGAGCGATAGCACGGTCAAAGCAGTCCAGAGCGGCTTCATAGTCACTCATATTGCCAAGAGCTGAGCCCCGATTGCTCCAGATTCTAGCGCCATTGGGGTTCAGCTCCAGGGCCTTATCATAATAATCAATGGCCTCCTGATATCTTCCCAGCCGCTCGAAGATCACCCCTTTGTTGTACCAGGCCCTCACGTAGCCGGGATCCGACTCTATGATGCCATCAAAAAATGCCATCGCATCAGCATATTTCCTGAGCCTGTAGAAAACGACACCCTTATTGTTCAGAGCATCGGTGTAATGCGGATCTATCCCAAGGGCAGCATCAAAAGACTCAATGGCTTCTTCATGGCGGCCCAGACGGCAAAGGGACAGGCCTCTGCGGTTCCAGAGCTTTGCGTTTTCGGCATTTTTCTCTATGGCTTTGTCATAAAATGAGAGGGCTTCATCGAATTTGCCGTCCTGGTATAGAGCATCCGCTTTTTCCGCCAGGGAAATGGCATTGGCGCAAGAATCATCCATTAAAGCACCGCCGGATTTAGATGATTGAGATAATTTGAACTAGCCACTCAAAAGTATAAACAAATTCCTAAATATCCAGTATGAGGATTCGGGACTCTACAACAAGATATGCCAGCCAAAAAGTTTTTCATTTGATTCATCTATTCAAAGATAATGGTGGTTTGAATAATAGTGAATACTGCTAATGTGATCCTTTTGCTAGCGGTATTAATTTTAAGTGCAAATTTATGTATATGTAGCGGCGTTGACTATGGCAACGTTTCACCTGGGTTTAAAGTTTTTGATCCTCCCTCAGCTATGTTATTAAATGAGACGCAAATAATTTTTGCCATGGTTACAAGAGCGGATTTAAGCTCCAACATAGGGAAAGGTGTTGAACCAATCAATGTTACTCCTATTATGGAAGCTGAACTAAAAGACGAAGAAAATGGAGTTTTTAAAATTAAGAATTTAACAGAATCTATCCAAACTGTATCTGAGATAAACGATGCCGTTTGGTTGTGGAAAATTGCAGCAATTAAAACTGGATCACATGATTTATCTATCAATATTTATAGATTTAATAAAAACCTCACGCTTCCTGGAAATTATAGCATGAAAATTCTAGATAATAAAAGTGTTATAATTAGTGAAAATAATACTACAACTATTCTTAAAAATGATAGTATTAAAATATTAGGAAATAATTATGTTAAAATTCTTAAGAATAACAGCATTATGATTTTTACAAATAATAGCACTTTGATCTTGGAGAGATTTCTCGAAATATATGATAAAGAGCCTATTCAGGTCAAAGAGGATTTTTCTTGGAAAGAGACTATTGACAGTGCAAAATATTTCGCATATATATCTATAATTGTTGCAATTCTGGGACTAATACTTAATTTATTCAAAGATAGGATTAACTCAAGTATAGATAATAGAAGGATTCTCATTGGACCTCGTTGTATTCATCCTATCATGAAGATGGTTTCGAAAAGAAATGATAGTGTCCAAACCAAGTGGTACGAAGTAGAGAAGGGTCAATATACTTTTGGCAAACTGAAAAAATAGCAGCGTTGTGTTTAGCAGAACACTCACGGACAGAATTGTCCGCTCTATATTGTTATATTAGCTCATTTTGAGCAAAAATCTGCTATGTATTCTGGCTTATCGATAGAGGATGACTCCAATTGCTCTTTGCCATTTGTTAATCTATCCAATCATCATCAATGGCCGATCGCGTAATGCGTCAGGTTATCAGCTACGCATTCATCACAGTTGCGCGCATCGTGATCATGGTTATATCTGAGGCGCTCAATTCCCAGGCAGAAATGCTCCTAACTTGCTGCTTAAATCTGGTAATAGCATTTGTCAATGCAGCCCATATCCCCATTATTGCCAACCCCTTTCTTTTTATTCTCAGCTGTGCATATCTTCTGCAGGAGAGAATTGCAGTGGCTATTACTACCAGGCCCTTCGGAAGGTCCGGCCCGCTCGTTACCCAGGTGGGCCTGGGCGGGGAAGGAGTGCTGCGCACCTACGGGCGCGAGCCCGAAGCCAGGGCTGTGATTGAGCAGGCTGCCCTTCAGGGCATAACCTACTTCGACTCCGCCCAGGCTTATGCAGGAAGCCAGAGCTACTATGGCGCTTTCTGGCGCAGCAATCACGCGCTTCGCTCCCGCATATTTCAAACCAGCAAGTCCGCTGCCCGCGACTTTTTGGGCGCAAAAGCCGACCTCGCCGATTCCCTGGAGATAATGGGCCTGGAGAAGCTGGACCTCTGGCAGATCCACGACCTTCGGACCCGTCAGGATATCGAGGAAATCGAGGGGCCGGGCGGAGCCCTACGGGCATTTGTGCAGGCCAGGGATGCGGGACTTGTGCGCTTCATCGGCGTGACCGGCCACCATGACCCCAAGATTCTGGAGCACGCTGTGAAAAAATGGCCAGTGGATGCCGTTCTTATGCCTGTCAACCCTGTGGAAGCCATTCTGGGAGGATTTTTAGATCGTGTCATAGCAGCCGCCCAGGATCGGGGCCTGGCTGTCATCGGCATGAAGGCGCTGGGCGGCTCGCACTACATCTCTCCTCGGTTTGGGGTGACAGCAGAGCTGCTCCTGCGCTTTGCCCTTTCCCGGGAGGTGAGCACGGCAATCGTAGGCTGCGGCAGCGCCGCTGAGGTGGAGGCACTGGCCAGAGTTGGGGCGCATTTTCAGCCCCTGGCCGACGAGGAGGAAGAGAGACTGCTCGAGATCTTCCGGCCCATTGTCCGCAGGCTGGCGTACTACCGTGGGGCGATTTAATTCAGCCCGTTGTCTCATCGTTCAGCTCCTCAAGCTGATCAACCCTGAGCTTCACTATGTCCATGGCATCCTCGAAGAGCTTTCTGTTGATCTCCAGCCCGAAGTACTTCTTGAGTTTTTCTGGCGGAGTCATGGTGGTCCCGGCTGACAGATACGCCACATAGTTCTTATTAAACTGCTCCGGATCCTCCTTGTACATCTTGAAGAGAGACAGTGTTATCGCTTCGGAGAGGGCATAATTAAAGGTGTAGTAGTTATCTGTAAAGTAGATATGGCTGATGTAGGGCCATTCTGGCTCGATCCGGGTGTAGTAGGCAATATTGTCGCTCTTGTATTCAGTTGCAATGCTCTCCCATAGGTCATTCAGATCCGAACCGCTCACGTTTTCATTGCGACTGATTAGCTGATGGGCCTTGTGCTCAAACTCAGTGATCATGGCCTGGCGGGGCATTGTTCTGGCATAATTGTAGATATGGCTTGCCAGGACGGCAATGGCTGTGTCTCTATCGTAGTTCTTGATTGCATAGTCCATGAAGAGCTCTTCGGCAAATGTGGATGGCACCTCCATCTCATAAATGGTCCCTCCGCAATAGATATAGTCCAGCGACTGGCCCATCAGGTAGAAGTCGACGGCATGGCCCATCTCATGAGCGATAGTCGATTTGTCGTCTATCAGCCCGTTGTAATTCAGGAATACCAGCGCCGGGCGCTTCAGAGCACATAGATCCTGAGCATACTGAATGGATTGTTTTCCGTGATCGAGATTCGGATAGACATCGACAGAATTGCTGGTGACCGTCTTTATAAAAGCCTGACCGAATGCCGGGTCCATCAATGCCAGCGAATTATATATTTCGAGAGCGGCGTCAGTGTAATTGGTTTTCTTGCCGGGATCATTCATGAGCTGAAGGAAGAGGTCATAGGGCGCAAGCACCGGGACGCCCATCTTGGCCTTGCGGAACTCATAGTATTTATCGAAATCCCCTTTTCGCTCTTTTAGCACCTGGTTCATTTCATCGATTTGTGAGGCATTTAGATACGATTCGAACATCATGGCGTCATAGGCATCAGAATAGTTCAATTCTCGGGCATAATTATCATCAAGCTTTGCCTTAATGCTATAAATTCTGCCCATTTCTTCCGATTCGTTGAATAGATGGTAATAGCGCTTGTCGTAGCATTTCTTCCGATCGTTTCTATCCTTGTTGGTCATCAGAAGATTGTAGTAAGAAGAATAGTTGACTGAGTATTGATTGCCGCTTTCAAGAGTGATATTGCCTGCCTGGTTTACATTATTTGTGACCAGCTTCTCGGCGTTGGTATCGAGTTTCATGAGCTGATTGGAGAGATCTGCCAGATATGCGGCGTGAGTCTCATTTCTTGGGCGGTGGTCCACGAATCGGATGTAATCGGCTTCAAGATAGGGGCGGTACTTTTCCAATCGCGGCTCTTCGGCAAAGAGCCTGTCCCATGTCGATATGGGAAGTGACTTTAAAAGCACATCGGCAAAGGAGTTGGCCTTTGCGTATTCTGTGGAGAGATTCTGTACGTCTGAGAGGAATTTCTGGAAGAAGACATCATTGACATCCAGGCTGTTCTGCGCATTTGCGTATGCGTAGAGGACATTGAGTGCTTTTGTATAATTTTCGTCGCTCTGGATATAATCAAACAGGACTGCTCCGGTGAGATTGGCAAACTTCGGCCGGAAGGTTTGGTTGATTTCATTTACGGTCAGATTGAGATGATCGTATTGCACCCTGGCGGTATTCATGTCTTTATAAAGAAATGACAGATTCCAGGATGTGGTGATCTTGCTCGGATCGAGGCTCAGAGATGCATTGTTTTCTGAACCGTTCAAAGGCTTTACGGCTTCAGCAGAAGCTGCCATAGCAGTTGCTGCGACCATAGATATAACAATTGCTGATCCAATTAGAATAAAATGATTCGTATTCTTACCCCCTTAGTCATAAGGCAGTGATAAGGCTTGAATGAATTTGCCCATTAATGAACAAAACTGATCTTGAGCTAACTTATTCTTAAACTTTCTGTTTATATCGGCGATCACGGAAGATGGCATCATTTGCCATTCGCCCCGAGCTTTGATTCAATTGAGATCTCCTTGTCAATGAAGTAGTCTATCTTTATGGAGGTGATTATCCTCTGAATTCCCATTCCGATGAGACGCAGGTTTGCCATCTCTATGATTCCAAAAAGCTCCTCGGAGCATTCTGTCTCCACTGCGGTTGACATCGGCCCGGGAATAAATGTTATACTGCAAAGTATAGAAAAGCTATAATATCGATTCGCTCTCAATAGATCATCCTTCAGATATGTTTATTAACAACATCGACTAATTATGTAGATTATACTATGACCGAGAAAATCGAATGCTTTACCAGAATATCCCTTGATAGATACCTGGAAATGGAATCATTACTCCATAATTTTTTTAATATGACTGGTTTTTGCCGGAAAAACTTTGGCATAAACTGTAATGGTTGTTGCAATGAAAATGTCGCGAATTATCCTAAAAAATACCGCGGTTGCCGCGAGCTGGATGCGGAGAGATGGAAGATCTATGGCCTGGGCAACACATCAAGAGGCTGCCCTTATTCAAGCGATAACGGCTGCATTCTTGCAACGCATAAGACGCCAAAATGCATTGCTTACATCTGCCCCCCATTCACAAAGGCGCTAAATGATCAAGGCATAAGCTATGACTGGATTGAGGTTCATGCCCTGCTTATCAGCATTCTTAATGAAGGCAAATTCGATTGGTGGAGCGGATCAAAAATCGAATCCTATTGCATCAACGATGATGAATTCTTCGCAATAAAAAAGCAATTTGAAGAATTATTAAATATGCAGGTATTGAAAACTGCAAAAGAGGCGGGAAAGATTCTCTGCTGAGAGAAAATGCTCTGCAGATCGAAAACTTCTCGTGAACCTAAAATCTTATTCTCTTTAACCTTGACGATGCCGTTTTGAAGCGCAAGAGCACATGAATGCCAGGCTTTTAGGACTCTCAAGACCCCTTGCAGAGGTTGAAACTGCTCTGGATTATGCCGCCGTTCATAGATTGGGGGCCAATTTTGCCTCAATCTCAAGGATTAGATAATGGGCAGGAGAACATGCACCATTCAGGTTTGTCCCGACCAATGCAAGTCGAGGATAAATCTAATCCAAATATGATAATAATTGTGAATAGGAAATTCGCATTTGAGAGGACTGAAATGAGCGAGAGAAAATTAGGTCTAAGCACCCTGGCGGTGCATGCCGGCCAGGAGACGCCCGACCCGGCCACGGGATCAAGGACGGTCCCCATCTACCAGACATCATCATACGTATTCAAGAGCGCAGAACATGCGGCAAATCTTTTTGCTCTGAAGGAATTGGGCAACATCTACACCAGACTGATGAACCCCACGAGCGACGTATTTGAAAAACGCATTGCTGCCATTGAAGGCGGTACTGCAGCTCTCGCAGTGGCATCCGGCCAGGCTGCCATCTCCCTGGCGCTGCTCTCCATCACTCGAGTGGGAGACGAGATCGTTTCCGGCAATAATCTCTACGGCGGAACCTACGAGCTGTTTCATTACACATTCCCAAAGCTTGGCAGGAAGGTCATATTCGTCGACTCCACCAGGCCTGAGGAGTTCAAGAAAGCCATCAATTCCAGGACCCGAGCTATCTATGCCGAAACCATAGGCAATCCCAAGCTGGATGTGCCGGACTTCGAAAAGATCGCCAGGATCGCCCACGATGAGGGCATTGCTTTTGCGGTGGATAACACTGTGGGCGTTGGGATAGTGAGGCCCATAGACTACGGTGCCGACATAATTGTGGACTCGGCAACCAAATTCATCAACGGCCACGGAAACTCCATCGGCGGAATTATCGTCGACTCTGGCAAGTTCGATTGGTCGACCGGAAAGTACCCTGAGTTTACCGAACCCGACCCAAGCTATCACGGCCTAAAATTCTGGGAGGCTTTCGGCAATTTTCCGGGCCTGGGAAATATAGCTTTCGTCTTCAAGGCCAGAGTAGAGCTTCTCCGAGACCTCGGACCGGCTCTGAGTCCATTCAATTCCTTCCTCTTCCTTCAAGGAGTAGAGACGCTGGCCCTTCGGCAGGAGAGGCACTCGGAAAATGCTCTCAAGGTGGCACGATTTCTCAAGGGCCATCCAGCCGTCGCCTGGGTCAACTATCCCGGTCTGGAGGAGCATCCCAGCCACGCCCTGGCAGAAAAGTACCTGAAAGGCAAATACAATGCCATCCTGGGATTCGGAATCAAGGGAGGCCTGCCCGCCGCCAAGAAATTCATCGAATCGGTTAAGCTGCTCTCCCATCTGGCAAACATCGGCGACTCAAAGAGCCTGGTGATTCATCCGGCTTCGACCACTCATCAGCAGTTGACGGTCGAAGAGCAGGCAGCTACCGGAGTTACCCCTGATTTCATCCGGGTCTCGGTGGGAATTGAAGACGTTGAGGATATCATCGCGGACCTTGATCAGGCTCTGGCCAAGGCAGTGGCATGAAAAAGGAATCTGTGGGATTGGCTGAAACCCAATGCTTTGCCACTCTGGAAGAGATCGGCCTGGAGCATGGCGGCAAGCTTGCTGGATTGAAGGTGGCTTATGAGACATACGGCACCCTCAACCGGGAGAAGAGCAACGCGATACTCATCTGCCATGCCCTCTCAGGAGACGCCCATGCCGCAGGCTGGCATAAAAACGATGAGAAGCCGGGCTGGTGGGATATCATCATCGGACCTGGCAAGGCTCTGGACACCGATAAGTTCTTTGTGGTCTGCTCGAATGTCCTGGGCGGCTGCAAAGGCACTACCGGTCCATCATCAGTGAATCCCATCACTGGAAAGCCCTACGGCCTGGACTTTCCCGTGATCAGCATCAAAGATATGGTTGACGTGCAGAGGAAGCTGCTGCACCACCTGGGAATTGATAAGCTCTTTGCCGTCATCGGCGGGTCGTTCGGCGGAATGCAGGTCCTGCAATGGTGCGTGTCCTATCCTGACGACGTGAGGATGGCAGTAGCTATAGCTACCAGCGCTTATTCGTCTCCCCAGCAGATCGCCTTCAATGAGGTGAGCCGCCGGGCGATAGCCTCCGATCCAGACTGGAATAATGGCGACTACTACGGCCGGACTGCACCGGCTCGGGGCCTGTCCCTGGCGAGGATGATCGGCCATATCACCTATCTCTCAGACGAGTCGATGCACCAGAAGTTCGGCAGACGCCTTCAGGGCAGAAGCGACTATGGCTTTGACATCAACTCAGCGGACTTTCAGGTCGAAAGCTATCTGAGATACCACGGAGATGCTTTCGTCAAGCGCTTTGATGCCAACTCCTATCTCTACATCACCAAGGCGATAGACTACTTCGACCTGACCCGCAAAGGAGAGCTTTCCCTGGCCGAAGCCCTGAAAGGCGTTAAAGCAAAGCTTCTGGTCATCTCCATAAGCTCAGACTGGCTCTATCCTCCTTACCAGAGCAGAGAGGTTGCCGATGCCCTGAGCGTGAGTGAGATCGATGTGCGACACTGCGAGATAAAATCAAACTACGGGCATGATGCCTTCCTGCTTGAAGCCGGACAGATGAACTACACCATTGGCAATTTCCTATCCAGGATGTCGGTAGGCGATGTGATGATCAAAGATGTGGTGACCATCCGCCAGGGATCGAGCGTTGAAGATGCCGCCAGGATCATGATGACCGAAGGGGTAACTCACCTGCCGGTTATCAGCAAGGACAGAAGGCTGGAGGGGATAGTAACCGCATGGGATGTATCCAAAGCAGTTGCCCTGAAGTACACCAGGCTCGAACAGATCATGACCAGAGTTGTCGTCACCTCCGCCCAGAATGATCCCGTGGAGAGAGCGGCAAGAAGGATGAACGAGCATAACATCTCTGCTCTACCGGTTGTGGATGAGGAGCAAAAGCTAATTGGAATGATAACCAGCGACGGAGTCAGCCGGCTGGTCAGCGTCTGCAGATGAATCGGATCTTAGGGTAGAGAATCAGATGCGAAACACAACGAATATAATGAGGTCGTAGAGAAGCCTCATCCTTCCAGGATAAAGGCCCCGCTTGCCGGCAGTGAAAAGGAAAGAGCACCGCCAATCCTTCGTTCTTCTCCCTGGCAATATCTGGC
>DAONES010000036.1:0-17787 GCA_035403205.1 Methanothrix sp.
TCGAGGTGGCCTACGAGGAGATTCAGAAAAGCCCCAACTACTCATCAGGGTATGCTCTCCGTTTTCCCAGGATGGTTGCCGTGAGGTACGACAAGTCCCTGGAGGAGGCGGACAGCCTGGTGCGAGTGATCTCCCTTTACAGGGGCCAGAGGGGCAGGAGCAATTCCAATGGAGGGGATAATAGATGATTACTAAGATGTTAAGCGAGCTGAAGGGCGAAGAGCTGGAGGCCCTGCTATCTAGAGATGTGGGAATCTCCGAGGTGCTCGCTGCGGTCAACGAGATCATTTTGGAAGTGGAAAAAAAAGGAGACGAGGCGCTCTTCGCGCTGACAGAGAAGTTTGAGGGCGCGGCTCTTGATGACCTTCTCGTCAGCGAAGAGGAGATTGAGGCAGCCTACGAGATGGTGGATGAGAGGCTCCTGGAAGCACTCTCTAATGCTGCCGATAACATCTATCAGTTCCACAGGCTGCAAAAGGAGCGGCAATTGTGGATGACCGAGATTGCTCCCGGTGTTACCGTGGGCCAGAAGACCGTTCCCATCGAGTCGGTGGGTGCCTATGTTCCCGGAGGAAGGGCTTCTTACCCCAGCTCCGCGCTTATGAACATAATCCCCGCAAAGGTGGCCGGGGTATCCAGGGTAGCAATGTGCACCCCGCCCAAAAAGGACGGATCGATAACTCCTCTCACCCTCGTCGCTGCCGACAAGGCGGGCGCGGATGAGATCTACAAGCTGGGCGGGGCTCAGGCGATAGCTGCGATGGCCCTTGGAACCGAGAGCGTGCCACGCGTGCAGAAGATCGTGGGGCCGGGAAATGTCTATGTCACAGCCGCCAAGATGATTCTGAGGGGCAGCGTAGAGATCGATTTTCCGGCAGGTCCGAGCGAGGTTTTCATCCTGGCTGACCGGAGCGCAGATCCTGGAGCGATTGCTGCAGACATGATCGCTCAGGGCGAGCACGATCCCAGGTCCATATCCGTGCTGGTGGCTCTCGACGACCTGCTGGCCAGCGCCGTGATAGAGGAGCTGAGCATTCAGGCGGCAGTCGCAGCCCGCAAGGAGATAATAGAGCAGAGCCTGGATCACAGCGCTGTGCTCGTTGCCGATGATATGGATCAGGCTATCGACTTCTGCAATGCCTTTGCGCCCGAGCACCTGGAGATCATCACCCGGGACCCCATGGATGTCTTCAGGCACATTCAGAACGCTGGAAGCGTTTTCCTGGGCAAGTTCACGCCTGTAGCTGCAGGAGATTATGCCAGCGGCACCAATCACGTGCTTCCCACCACCGGCTACGCCGGTACCTTTTCCGGACTGAATGTGGACCACTTCACCAAGAAGATATCAGTGCAGATGATAACCGATGAGGGGCTTTTAGGGCTTGAGGATACTATTATCACTCTGGCTGAGGCGGAAGGCCTGAAGGCGCATGCCGAATCGGTGAGAAGAAGGCTGGAGCCGAAGATGTAAGGACTGGGCTGAAGGTTAGTGGATCGATTGTCAATAAAAAAGGGCAGATGCAAGCCCCGGTGGGCATTTTTGCCATGATGCTCACTTTACAGTAAGCTGGAAGAAGACCTTCGGGCCGCCTTCTTCCACGCTGGCAACAATGGTAAATTGTCCCACATCATTCTCGGCAAAAACGCTATACCCTGTATATAATCCCTCCAGGGTAGCAATGCCATCTTTGTCCGTCAATACCGTTGCCGGTTCTCCTCCACTGAAGTGTACCTGGACATGCATCTTGCTGCTCGGACGCGAGCCCGAACGAAAATCTACAAGCTCGTTGGGCATAGGGCGTTTAAGTGGATCTGTTAGCCTGACTTGGAGCGGCTTAAACCAGGCTCCCTTCATATTTGGAATATTGCCGAGTGGCACCGACTGATTATTTCCTGAGACGATTTCCAGAATAACGCCAGGCGGAGCTATTCTAAGCGGTGTGGGCGCAACTGTGAGATTGATGTTCTGCTTGATGCCGTTATCCGTACTGGCAACAATGACAAACGGCCCTTGATCGAAGATGCATTTCACGCCATCTATCTCAGAAACGCCTTTAATATTGCTATTTACTACCTGAGGCCTATCAAGATAATATCCTCCAGCTCCGATGAGCACAGCCATGCTGCGCGGTCTTGAAGAGACAAAGGTCACAGGCACGCTAGAAATTGGAATTCCCGATGAATCCATTACCTTTGCCAATATGGGCCCAAATTGAGCAGTTCCACCGGGATAGCCGGTTGGGTCAGTCCTCGCCACGATCTGGTCATTTCCGGCGATTACTATTATCTGGGCCGGCGCTCCTGCAGCCCTTGTTGTTATCGGATTTGATTCTGCCGACCATTCTCCTGCGGTCTTTGTATCGCCGATTGCATTTCTGATTCTCACCTCGGCGCAAGTCATCTTGCTGCCGTAATGCCCTGCCCAGAATTTCGTATCGATACCAGAATGCTCGAAATAAATGAAGCGCAGTCCCTTCGGGTAGCTGTTGAAGGTATGGGCGACCCTCGTCCATGGATAGACCCAATTGGCAGCTATAGGCGCATCGATGACACCTGTATCAAAACGGTCTATGGACTTTTGTTTCTCATCGCGAAGTTCCACTAACAAACGGTATCTACCAAGGCAATCCGTTCGGGAGCAGATCCATTCTGATACCTCTATCTTCGGTATCAGATCCAGGAAATCGCGCTTTAATCCTTCGGCCAATAAGTCGATCGTCTGCGCTTTTGCATCCCATCCATATGAGGTTACAAAGTTGTATCTAACCGGCTTGCATGGGCAAGATGCTGCCGGACCATCCTCTACCTTCCATCTGTCCCCGTCGTTTTTCAATATATTCCAAGAATCAAAGCCATGGCTTGCATCCCCATTCTTGAGCACATTGCGATACTCAGCCTTTACAGCCCTTATCCGAACGCGATAGGTCTGTCCTCCGCCCAGCTCTTTGGCATTGATGGTCGCCGTTTTGCCTGAAAAAGCAGCATTAGCTTGAGGATCAACAGGAACACGTCCCTCTCCTGCTAGAACCTGAACTTCATAGTGATCGACATCATCAATGCTATCCTGCCAGGTGATACTCATTATGTCGCTATTATAGGACAGGACGAGATTTGTTGGCACATTCTTCTGCGAAGAAACAGCAATATTGCTCAAAATGCTCCATGCACTCAACTCGGCCGAAGTGCCTTTTGCCTGAACCTGTGCCCTGATGCCATCCTTTAGCAATCCTGAAGGCAGGTCGAAAGTCCATCCGATGCTACTTCCGGCTTGGACCATCTGTCCGAATGCAGGCTGGTTTTCCAGCGGCTTTCCATCCTTATCAGTCAATCGCAAATTATAGCCAGCTGCTCCGTTAACCGCTTCAAATCCTACCGTCAATTTGCCTTGACCTTCATTCAAGGAGACGCTCACAATGGATGGAGCGACAATCATGACAAGGCTGTTCTCAGAGGTCATCCATTTGCTTGAAGGCTGAACTCTTCCCCAAATTCGCACCTGAGCCCGGTAGACAGTCCCGGCAGCGTCTCCAGCAACCGGAAACTTTGCCTGAAATTCATTGAACTCCTCTGGGGCTTTACTCGGATCAAGATCCCCCGGGGCTCTATTCATCTCAAGAATTTTGCCCCTCGGCTGGCCATTGACGATCAACCTTGCATGATAGCCGTCAGCATCCGAAACATTGGCTCTAAAACTGGCGGTGATTACATCTTCCGACAGAATAATGGACGGAGCCGGTGGCGGAAGAAGGCGAACAACGCTGTCATTCGATAGCACCCAGGCGCTGGGAAGGCGATTTTCCGCCAGAGCCCTTGTTCTTGCCTGATAACTCGCTGCGTCTTCATTTGGATTTAATGGAAACTTCGCCTCTAATGCCACTGTGGCATTTCTTATTTCGCTGGAGGAGACTGTGACGATCTCGCCCGGGTTGCCGTCCCTGATCAATTGCACCGTGTATGTCTGCGCGCCTGCAACCGGATTTGTCATGGAAACAGTCAGCACATCATCAGAGAATCTCAGAGGCAGCAGATCCGGCATAGAGAGCTTCGTGGTTACAATCAATTCAGACCAGACAAGGCCGCCATCGACTGCCACGGAAGCGACGCGAATTTTCAGAACTCTGTCCTCGGTGATCTCTTGGAAGGGTAAGTCACACTGCCAGAGAGTCTCTTCTCCAGGCCGCGTGACCATTTCATCCATGAGAGTATTGCCATCGCTCTTCACTTCAACCTTGAATCGGTTGCCCGTATCCGGACTGCTCTGCCACGAGAGATGCAGTGTATGGGTCTCTGGTGTGATCACGGTTTTGAGATCTATTGGCGCTCTCAGACCTTGATAGCGAATGGGCGAAGGTTCGGCAGAAATCGGATCGGATACAATCTTTTCTGCCATCGCCTGAATGGTGACTTGATATTCGCTTCCCGGAATCAAGACATTGCTGCCATTCTTATCTGAGATTATAGCTGAATTGTCTTTGTTGATTTCTATGTTCAACCTGTCAGTGATATCAATGGGCTCTCCTGATGCAGAAGGCACTGACTTTACGCAGACAGCATAACTTATAGCTCTGGATTCACCAGGCAGCCACTGCAGCAAGATATTCTTGTCAACCTGCTCCACAATTACCGATCTTGGCTCTACGGACGGAACTCTAGCCTTTGAATTAACCGCAATAGCTGACCATGGGCTGATTGAGGCTTCATTGTTCACCTGAACCTGCACGGCGACAACCTGACCGGATTTAACTCTGAAGTCAGTAAATACTGCCATTTCAAATATTGTCTCATCCCGGTCCTTCCTGTTTATTATCGGCTCGCCAATATCTTTTAGTGCTATTCCCTGTTCATCGCTCAAACGGGCAATCGCACCGGTTGTACCTATGCCCTTTAGCCATGTGGCCTTGAAGGTCGGCAAGCCCCCAAATTCGGGATCGGAGTACAGGAAAGAAAATGATTCAATCTCTGGCGCGGACAGAGCAGTCAATGTGACGATCAAAGGTCTGCTCCAGACGACGCCCTGGAGATTCCGCAACTTCGAGCCGATCTCAGCCTTGAGACGGAAGTTGTCTAAGAACTGCGAACTCGTCAGGTTTATGCCGTAAGTTTCCTCAGGCAAGGATTTTGGCGCAGCGGATGATTCGGGAATAACAGGTGTGCCATCCGGCGTTCTCAGGCGAATATCGAAGGTCAGGCCAGGAGGAGCCCTCCATTTCAGGTCTATCTGATGCTCTCCTGTATGATAGTTGCATGTGATATCCGTGGCCGGTTCAAGAGCCATATATCTGATTGGCGACGGCGTGGCATTGACCCAGCCGCTTGAGAAGAATTCTGTTTTTGCCCGAACGCTCACAAAATAATCCGAATTCGGCTGCAAACTGGATGTGCCAATTGCAAATGAGCTTTCCGCCGTTTGATAAATGAGCCCGCCAGGCTGGAGCTGAATCTCATAGGATGCGGCGCTGGTCTCTCCAGCAGACCACCATAGGAAGAAGCCATCAGCATTTTGCTCGATCTGCACATTCCTGGGCTCGGCAGCCGGGATTCTGTAACTGCTCTCCGCAGTCTTATTGCCTGAGTAGTTGTAGGTCTTTCCCTCATAGACGGCTGATATAACAGCATTGACTTTTGCCCGGATTAAAGCGCCCGGCAAAAACGAATCATCTCTTATGGTTTTATCCCTGCAGGAGCTATCGACAGAGATGGTCTTCGTTCCCACCGTAACCTCAAGTTTGTAGGAGACATTTTCCTCTCCACCTAGAGGCTTCTGCCAGGCGAATTGGACATCGTTTTCGCCACGATAAGTTATTGCAACCGTGCCGCTTATTTGCAGCTTGGCAACTACCGCCTCTATGGCGCGTTTCTTGGCCTCCTCTGCAGCCTTTTTCTTCCGCTCCATCTCTCTTTGTTCTTCTGACGCAAACCATCCGAAGAGAAGTGTGGTGGAGATGAAAGCGATGGCTCCTGCAAACAGACCAATGGCCACGTCACCGCTGGCCTCAGCAGCCGCAGCCGCTCCTGCAGCACCAGTAGCCGTCTCTGCCGAGGCTGCCACCCCAGAGAATCCCTCAGTCTCGGCAAGCGACCCTTCGCCCTCGGTTGCGCTCTGGCTGACTCTGGATGTGGTTGCATTCTTTACAGGATCTGTCTTCACATTCTTGCATATGAAGTAGCTCAATGCTTTATCCGTGGCCGCGCTAAAGGCCATGATGGAAGCTATCTCCGCAAGTGCTGCAGGATTGTTGATGACTTTTCTGATAAGCTGGTCGATGTTTTTTATAAGGTTGTTTGTTATGAAATTGAAAAAGCCGGATATATCAAGCGATTCAGGAGCTTCGATGACCATGGGAAGATCAAGGATTACGGTATCCAGCGTCTTTTTCAGGCCCAGGGCATTTAAAATGAGCTTGGCCTCAACTGTTAGCTGAATGGGCAGAGAGGACGCTGTTGACTTCTCGTTTGTCTGAGGCGAGCTGATGAGCTGCACATGACCGCTGAAGGTCGTGTCAAAGAGGCCGTTATCCAGGCCCAGATCTCCTAAGACGCCACACGCATCACCACTGCAGATGCTCTTGAAGAGATGGGCATAATTTATGTCTCCAGGCAGTATCTGCGGAAGAATCGGCCATTGGGTGACTTTGAAGCCATCCCTTTCGCTCCACTGGGCTGATATCGTGGGATTATTTATTCCCAGGATATTGCCCGAATAAGAAATGGACCCGGCATAGACTCCGTTTGAATAGCTGAGCTTTCCATCCCGGAATGCAATGCCAAAGAGAGTTATGCCGAAATTCAGCTCTACTGATTTTGACTCGTTGTTTGCTTTGATGATGATGTCCGGCCCGCGCTCCTGGACTGGGTCCGGGCCGGTTATCTGGAAGAATCCCAAAGATATCTTGCGCCGGCACAACCCTACCGCGGTAATGCCGTCATTGGGTGCAATGGCGACCATTATCTCGAAGGGCCAGGTGAAAATAAGAAGCTTTGTCTCCAGATTGAAGCCTGCTCTGTAGGTGAGCGAGTCGCTTACTCGCCACTCCTCCCTTGCATAATAGAGCTTGCCGGACTCGAATGCTATAATCGGCAGGCTAGAGCCGGGCTGGTAGTTTGTCGTACCTATGGACTGGTTGAAGAGGTCGCCAGCAGCAAGCGTCTCAGAAAACTCAACCGAGCAAACCCAGGGCATGGAGTTCTTGAATAGGATAGAGCCCTCGACGGTATAGCTTCCTACCATTGCATCCCCATAGACTCTTATTATGCTCGCATCGCCTGCATCATCTCCGAAAGGCACATGCATCTGAAGGCCCAGCCTCTGGAGATGGATTCCTTTCATCCGGAATGGCTGGTTGATATCCTGATCGGTCCTCTGTTCGAGCAAGAGAGCAAAATCCGCCGCTCGATTGGTGATTGTGAATTTACCGTCGAACTCAATCTTCTTGTCCTGCTGGCCTGCTTCACCCATAAATGGGATGTTCAGATCGCCCTTGCCCAGGATGCGAAGGACAGGTGTGGTTTGAGCTCCTAAATCCGGCTGGACTGCAACGACATCAATGCCCGGCTGGTATTCAAGGCGGAGCGATGCAAAGTGAACCGCCTGAAGAACTGTGAATTCCCCGAGGCTCGCGCAGAAAATCGTATCCTGCAAGTTTTTCCCGATATGTCCATAGATCTCAATTGTCGATTGATCGATGTTCTGGAGCAGACGGCCAACATTTCGCAGGAGAGGCTTGTGAAATGTCAGGTGGCCATAGAAACTGAGGCCGGATTTAACAGGACGCGATTCGCCCAATTGCATCAACTGGAGTTTATCGAATGGAGAGGTCTGCTGAGCCGAATCGAAATTGGCTACGGCAAGGCTTGCCACATCTACAGAGAGCACCTGGTCTACCAGGCTTAAGGACGAGCTGATGGCTGAAAAGCTCCAGTTCTTCAAAGCAGCAGAGATTATGAAACCCCAGGCGGGATCAGCCCCACTGGCAATATTGGCATTCTCTGCAGCAAGCTGCTTTTGCACTAGAAGAGCCACCATTCCATAGAGGCTCTCTTCTCCGCCTGATGAGATCTCTCCCCAGGCCAGGAAGCTCTGTTTGCTCAGGTTTGCGAGAATGCTGGCATTAAAACGGATCGGAATGGAAAAGTCGTCAGGTTTGGCTACTGCTGCCATCGGATCGGACAGGCCTGTGATATCAGCCAAGACACTTGAGGGACTCAAACTGGTTCCGGTGCCGACATCGATCTCGATTATAGTGTCGATCTTTCCGGAGCCAAGCTGGATTGATGCATCGCCCGAGATATCTTGCCCAATTGCAAATGTTCCATAAATCAAGGCGCTGGACGGAACGGAATCTCCAGTGCCCTTTTTATGAATTAAGGCTCCCAGAGATTTTATAGCAAATGATGTCTGACCAAAGGCAAAGGACCAGTCGAGCAGAGCATCACCAGCGAAATCGAATGCACCTGTGGCAGGCACCAGGGAAGCTCTTGCAGCCCTGATGGTTAGAGCAGTGGGAAATCCAAATCCAGACGGAATCGACCAGTCTGGCGATATCAGTTCATGAAGGATTTTATTAAAATCAATAGTAAGCTCACTGTCCAGCCAGCCGCTCAATGTCCAGTTCTCTCCTGCCTGGGGCTTTGAGGCCTCAAGCTGGAACCTAGCTCCCAATATGGTTAGAATTCCGCTCACATGACCAGTCATTGCCGGCTCGGCGGCAGCATTCTCCTGGGTTCTGTCAATTGCGATATTGACCGAATTGATGGTAAATATATCTGGAACTATCTCCCAGTTGATCTCGCTCTTCAGGGTGAAATAAACTGCAGGGAAATAGTGCTCCTGACCGTGATAGGAGAAGCCAAGAGCCCCGATCTTAAATCCTCCGTTTGTGGGAAGGTTGGCCGGCAAATGGTTCCGAACGGTGTTCGAGGGTATCAGGCTGGAGAGGTCTTCCAGATTATTCAGCCTATCTTCGGCCGCTGCGATCTGTAGCGTCCAGACCGAATTTTCATCAAATGATGTGACCACTCCTACTTTCACCGAACCCAGAGTCATAAGGCTCTTCAGCTCGCCCCTGATCGCTCTGGTTTGATCGTTCATGGGATTTTGAACAACGAGGACGCCGCGGACTGTCTCAACAGTGAACCAGGGCAGCGAAGGCACTGAAAATGAGTTGATAGAAACGGCCAGCGCCAGACGGGTAAGCTCCGGAACCTGTGGCTTGAAGCCGATCTCAAGACCGTCCAGGATAAAAGACGATGCATTTCCGACCTTGGCAAGGGAATCGCCCAATGCCGTCCTGCTGCCGTTTAAGAGCTGGGCTGCCTGAGAGAGGTCAAAGCTCTGGCTGGTAGTGGCAAAGAGCGTCCAGACTCCATCCGTTCCCGGAACACTCAGCATTACATTTAGGGGATCAAGACCGGCCAGGATAAATCGCCCCCATACCACGCCCGATGCTGATATGATGAAACCGTCTGCTGCGGAGACTACATTTAGCTTCAGTGCAAATCCCAGGCGATCCAGTGCCAGAACATCGGAGATAATGCTCCATCTGGGAGCCTCTGAGCGGTCATCACCGGGCACCGATCCAAGGGTCACTGCCAGATCCCACAACCAGGCGTCCCCTCCCGGCGGATGCGCAACGGTTAGGGCATCAAGAGTGACCTGTCCCAGATTTGCCAGCCCATCCGGCAGGCCCGGGCCCTGGCCGCCAAATAGCTTGTAGATCTCAGTGAGGCTGCCAATATAGATTGGCGCGAGCAGCCCCGCCTTCCAGGGATTGCTCCCCGCAGGAAACTGCAGAAAGATGGAAAGATTTCGAGATGATCCAAGATCGATTTCTGTCAAGACGCGGGGAATGAACTCCTTTTCCAGGTTGGGGAGGGGGGCTAGGATCTGCAGCTCAGGCTTGACCGGAAGAAGAGAAACACCAGGGATCCCTAAAACGGACCATGTCGGGCCGACTTCTTCGCTTATTACTGTAACTCTGCGCCTGGCAGTAGATAGCTTTAGAATTAAGCCATTGAGCGCCGCCAGATGTACAGCCCAATTCGATTCGGAGAAACTGTCTCCAGGAAGCAGATCAGACTCCTTCAATTGGGAAATGGTACAGGTCCCCAGCGGATAGCTCATATCGAGTTCCAGAGAGCCGCGATGTTCCGTAAAGACGAATATTCCGAATTTATCCGCTACATGAAAGAGATCGACCTTGGCCTGGAGCGTCACGGAATCCAGACTCGATGATACTGCTGCGTCACGTACAGAGAGCTTGCCACCGGTCGCCCTGAGAAGGCTGGCGAACTGGAGTGTGATGTTTTCTGATCGGATCATATCCGGTCCGAGATCAAAAGCAGATCCGGCGTTCTTCAGACGCTCCAGCAGCTCGCAAAGCAATGTGCTTATGGGCCTTGTCTTGTCTACGAAGATATCTGCAGCGCTCGACCATGTGCTGCGTGAGCCGCATGCGATTGCCCTCACCCGGAGCCTGTAGACAGTCCGGTCCAGCAGATCATCGATATTGAGAAGAGCGCGAACCGGCTGCTCATCGATAAACAAAGTTGCAGGAGGCTGGGGCAGGAAGGGATGGCCATTTTCATCTGCGACCTCCAGATCGTAACCTGTCGCTCCATCAACCCTCTCCCAGAGGATGTTCAGCCCGTTTGAATTGAAGAGAAGTTGCACCTCGCCGGGAGCCATCAATGAGATGAGTTGCACCGTCTCAGGTCCCGCCTTTGGCGAAAGCGCCTGGACCCGCACCATGAGAGTCATGCCCGGTCTGATGCTTTCTCCAACAGCAATGGCATAAGCCTCAAAGATTTCTATCTCCGGCGCGGGGGAGAGCGAATTGTCCTGTCCGTCCGTAATCTGAACCGAGACAAAATAGCCTGGCGGGATAGTATCCGCCTGCCAGGCGATCAATAGCTGGCCATTTTCATATACGACCTGCAGGCCACCAGGGGCTGCGCATTCTCTGAGCGGCATCTATCGAATCCTCATCGCATTATATCGCTGTGTTTTCTGTAGATTATTCTAACTATAAAATTATTTAATGAATGAAAGTCGGCTTATATCTGTTCCGGGGATAACCATCAGTATCGCAATCTCGTCGTCGAGATCATCCGGAGAGATCGGATCGCTCTTGGAGGGCCTGGTGGATATTTGCCGGCGAAGATCAACTTCATATTCAATCAGCAGTCCATAGAGAAGCCTCTGTCTGGCTGATTCGCTGTAGCAGTTCCAAAATGAATTGCCGGGATCATTGATTGTGTCTATAAAATGTCTGGCCCACAAAGACCAAAAACCAGTTGCTTTCAGCGTCTCCCGGATAAAGTCTATGAGGCTTTCTATTCGGCTATCCTCCAGAGTCTCATCACTGCCCTTTGCCATGCATTCATTCACGGTTTGGTTCAGGCAGTCGATTGCCATGTTCACAGTTTCAAGGGCAGCAGTGCGATTGTCGACCCTTCGATCTAAGGCTATTGGAGAAGCTGGATTGCAGTAGTTGAGATTGAAGCCAAGGATGGTGTTATATGCCCGTTCCCGGAGAGATTGCTGGTTTTCCTGTACCTTAATAAAATCCTCATTTGGGATCACCCATACCTTATCTTGATGATCTCTAGTCCAGTCTTCTTCAGCTTCCTGTTCGGTAAGGCGCACCAGACGTCGATCTTTCAGATCGATCTGGCTGAGGCTGGATTTTTCATATGTGAATAAGTCAAATGTATTATCACCAGGCAGAACGATAATATCGGCATCACCATTTTCGTCGGTTGATGAATCAGGCCATAGCCATTCTTGCGCGGCAGCCATGAACAGATCATCAGAATCATCATCGGAAAGTCTTATTCTTCTCGGTGCATTTGCCGTCAATATATCGAAACGCTCTCTGTCTGCGGCTAAAATATGCTTAAATCCCTCCAGGCTTCCGGGTGATTCCCCTTTTGCAGCGGCGCATGAGCTGCAAATGACCTGTTGGTTGACCCAGGCATTGGTAAAACGCCTTGGATTGATTCCTCTGGAGAATTCAAAAGATTTATTTCCTACCTCTAATTTCACGGATTCATCTGAGATCGAAATCTTGGTCGCAAATGGAAAATCAGTAGTAATGGGCGACTCGCAATAAGCACAATATGATCCAACAGATTCAATCATAAGATGACGCAAGCTGTCAAATCCTTCAAAAACTCCGATCTTTTTTGATGGTATCTTTAATATTGGGCGCATAGTCCGTCCTCAGATAACTTTCCATAATACATTCGAGATTCCAGGAAAAATTGTGCGAAGAAATTGCTGAATATCAGGCACATTCTTGAAGACGGACAACCATACTCCCCAAAAGCCAGTTGTACGCACTGTGTGCCTTAGTAATTCTATGAATCTTGCATAAAGTCGTTCGTCTCCACTCACCTTGGCACAAGACAGGCGCTCTCTGAGATCGAGAGCTTTGAGATAAGCCATTGTTCGCAATTCCAAACGGCGGTCAAGCGTATTTAGCATGCAGACAGTGCCAATTTCATTAAGCTTCAGAAGCTTGATGAGATTATCAGCGGCCGCATCGGCCTGCACATTCACCATCTTTGGGCTGATCCAGGCCGCAATCGGCCTGATTTTGCCGTCAGGCATATTGACTGCGACTCTGCCATTGCCAAATGATTGGGATCGCAAAACAGAAACGCGGCCCATGCGGTAGAGTCGAATCAAGTACGCGATCTCACTATCGGAAATCTGCCTGATGTTGGACGTTATAAAGCTTGGTTCAAGCAGTTCAACCAGATCGATGCGAAAGGGAAGGACAGCGCCATTCACTGAATTTTTCCAGTACAGATGCGGCCAGGCATATACGGCTGGGTCAAGCAGCTGAGTGACATCTCCCCCGCTCCGCCCCGGACTATTCTTTTTAATCTCGCGGCATGATGGGCAGGCAGGAAGCATTTTACCATAGTCAAATGCCTGAAGAGGAAACCAACCTGCGGGCAATATCGGCTGAGCTTGCAGATCGGAAAAAACCGGCGTCTCACAGTAGGCACAGTACTGGCCGGTTTGAGCAATGAGGGATCGAGTTGCATTTATGTAGCCTGCACCTATATCAAGACAAAGTCTCAGGGCTTTTCTTTCATTTGCTTTGGAATCCCATTTGCCCTTTAGGCGATTATTCCAGTGATTTGCTATGAGATCTTCCAGTTCTCTTGATATGTTCTCGACGGTCTTCTCTTCCGCAATTTTCCTTCTTTTTGCTGGAGCATCATCATCATCGCTTCGCATTACGGTATCTCGAGCAAGCTCCTGAACCGTTCTGTACTGTGCCGACATTTCATCAGTAGAAATTGGACGCATATCGACCCCTATAATCGATTCATCATCACCCATAAATCTGGACTATAACCGGAAAATGATCGCTAACAAAGTATCTAAAATCAATAAATGCATCTTCAACCTTAGTATATGTCGTCTGCGGGTTGCCGAGACGTTTTTTATTAATATCAGATAGCTTCGCTGCAATATATCCTTTATTCAGCGGTAGCGGTGGTGTTATGCACTCACTTATTAGCTCTTCTACGCCCTCATTGCTATGAGTTAGAATGGGATTATTACGGAAAAAGAGCTGATCATACGGCTGGCTGCGACAGTCATCGATGATCATTCCAACAAAGGCTGCATTTCGGGAAATGAGACTGGATTGGCTATCGTCTGGCAGTAGCTGCTCGAAATTCGCAGTCGTTACAAGCGGACCAAATGCATAAGCCCCAGGTGTACCCGGAGAGGAAGCATTCACAGATACGGAGACATTGAAGTCACCCATTATGATGCAGGTAGTGCCTTCAGTTTTAAATTCTTTGACATTCGCCAGGCAATTGGCGGCATCTCTAGGGCCTGAAGTAGGTGTTGGAGCTGGAGAGTGCATCATGGCGATAAGCACCTCTTTATTTTTTGATTTAATATTAAAATAACAGAGAAATGGAGGTCTATCGATTTTGCTCTGCTTGGGAAAGCCGAGCAATTTGCCAGGCTTAGCAGGATCGTCAAACTCTTCCTGGGATTTTAGACGGCCAACCACATCCTCATTCCATACAAAAAGATACTGCTCCATTCGTTTTGCTCCGAACTGGCTGCTGAATATATAGCTCCAGTTTTTTTTAGCGGTTTTACTCAGCGTGTTTTTGATTTCCTTGCCAATGTCATCCCCTAATCTGGAGCGAATTTCGCAGAACGCGGCCACATCAACATTATTATGCATCATGACCTCGGCGATGAGAGCAATCAGCTCGCGACCTCCCTTTTTTGTCTCGAACTTCGATTTGCCGAAGTTCTCGATGTTCCATCCCATAACTGTAACAAGTTTAGCCATGATAAATTTGAGAATGTCAACACAAATATATACAATTTGTGCTCATTAATGGCCACTAAAGGTCATTTATGAATGCGAGCTTCAATCCGGGCTGGAGTCCTCTGGCTGCAAATTCACGCCGGCGGTGCATATGCTAGAATGTAAACATCAAGTCCCATCTTGAGCGCATCCAGCTCGGAATGCTTCACGTAATAATCCGTAGCAATCCTGCCGACGCAAAACCGGCTGATGCCAAGCTCTCCAGCAAATCCGCCAGCAAGATTCCACTCGATTCAGTGGCATGGAAGTCGAGTAGTTGTCCTCCTCAGGGTCCATGCCCTTGGACATCGCTCAGACGCCCTCAGGAAGCTTCAGCTCAGGATGAAACTGGGCCCTAGAGCTTTCCTGAACGCAATGGTCAGGCCACACTCCCCCGAACTGCTGGAAATGCCTGGTGATTTCAGGGAATCAGTGCCGCGAGACAATTATTGTCAATCATTGGCAAAGAATCCGATGAGCCTGTTGAGAACGAGGATCATCATTTCGCCCCTCCTGATGCCCAGAGGGCTGCCGGGAACTGGGGTTATGGCGGAGGCGATCGAACTAATTTATCACCCAATTGAAAGCCAATGCCTGTCGGTTGCGCCTCATAGAGCCCAAACTGCTGCGTCACATATCAATGATGCATGTTTTGGCGATGGAGTGGGAAGTTGCGCCCTTCAGGACGTAGTAGTTCACTCTAAATAGCCGAAGATAGAAAAGAGATAGAGGATAGAATAAGAGGCAGATACCAATGGCTCAAGCGAAAATAGGCGACACCGTTAAGGTGCATTACAACGGCAAGCTGGATACTGGCGTTCTTTTTGATTCTTCAGCCGGATCAGATCCTCTGGAGTTCGAACTGGGTTCGGCAACCCTCATCCAGGGATTTGAAGAGGCTGTTGTGGGTATGAGTCCAGGCGAATCCAAGACGGTCCAGATTCCTCCAGAGAAGGCATATGGCAGGTACAGGGATGACCGTCTATTCAAGATGAATAAAAATGACTTTCCTGGGGATATCGCTCCAGCAGAAGGAATGTCTCTTGAAGTGTGCGCCTCCAATGGAGTGATGGTTCCGGTTCAGATAACTGAGATTGAGGGAGACACTATCACTCTTGATGCCAATCATCCGCTCTCCGAGCAGACCCTCACCTTCGAGATAACGCTTGTCGAGATATCAAAGAGCAAGCAAGAGGCCGAAAAATAGGCTGCGCGGATGGGCCTCAGCAATCGGGCATAATGAATCAGTCACCGCCAATTCGATGTCATTATATGCCCGCCTTTGTCGGAAGGCGAACAGCAATGGCAGAGAGCGATATCCGCAAAAGGAAGGCGCCGGTGGTTTGCGTACCACATATTTTTATAGTCGATCCTTGGATAAAGGGCCCCAGATAAGCGGGAATTACAGAGGGACAAAAAAATTGATATATCATCGAGTAAGAGCAGACATGCAGATAATGTGCACTGCCGTTCGGAGGGGACGGCAGTAATTATAAATAAGGTGGGAAACAAACTTGGCAGACCGTGCAGCGGTATTTATTGATGGGGCTTATTTAACCAAAATATTGGATGTCGATTTCGGCAAGCCCAAGATCGACCTGGCTGGTTTTTCGGATATCCTTTGCGGAGACTATGAGAGGTTGAGGACCTACTACTATAATTGCATGCCTTACCAGAGCTGTCCTCCAACTGAAGACGAACGTCGCAGATTTGCCTCGATGGACAAGTTCGTCTACACATTGAGAAAGCTTCCCAGATTTGAGGTCAAACTGGGTCGGCTGGGATGCGTTGGCGGAGAATTCATTCAAAAGAGGGTGGACATCGCTCTGGCTGTGGATCTGGTGCGGCTGAGCTGCGGCAGAATGATCAGGAAAGCGGTTATAGTCACCGGTGACAGCGATTTCCTTCCGGCCATTGAGGCGGCAAAGGAAGCTGGCGTGCTGGTGACGCTTTACTACTCGCAAAGCTCAATTCATGACGAGCTGCTCTCCGCAGTGGATGAGAGCGCAGTCATAGGGCAGGAACTCATAAACCAGGTGACCAGATAGTATTTTTGGAGTGGATAAAAAAGATTGAAAAAGATTTAGATATCATAAAACAATTAAGATCAAATAAGATCAACACAAAAGAATAAAAATTGATTCAAAGCTGCGGAGTGTCTCTGCAGCTCTGGATTGCTTCAGCTCTTTTTCACCGTTTTCTCATCTTTTGCGTAGACATCCCGCAGGTCCACGACCTTCTTTGACTTTCCGGCCGTTCTCGGAATGGATCCCATCTCCACCAGCTCAATCTTGCTTCTCACATTCAGCACCGACTTCAGCCTGTCTTCCGCTTTCTTCCTGATCCTGGCAAGGTCGGACAGCTCGCCGGTGAATGCCTCTTCCTTCAGCTCCACCTGAATGCTGATCTCATCGAGGCCATGCTTTTTTCTGTCCACGACCACCTGGAAGTAGTTGCCGATCTCGGGAATGCTGACCAGCACATCCTCAATTTGGCTGGGGAAGACGTTGATTCCCCGCACGATGAGCATATCGTCCGCCCGTCCCAGGAACCTGTGCAGCTTCCTGCTGGTGCGCCCGCAGCTGCATTTCTCTTCCATGATGTACGTCACGTCGCCGGTGTGATATCGGATTAGCGGCATGGCCTCTTTGGTGAGCGATGTTATGACCAGCTCGCCAGGCTCACCAGGAGCGCAGGGCTGCTCATTCCTGTCCAGGATCTCAATGAGGAAGTGGTCCTCCCAGATGTGCAAACCGTTCTGCTCCTGGCACTCAAAAGCAACTCCCGGTCCCATCATCTCAGACAGGCCGTAGGAGTCAAAGGCTTTGATGTGCAGGGCCTCTTCCAGCTCCCTTCTCGACTCGTCAGACCATGGCTCGGCTCCAAAGCAGCCGATGCGAAGCTTGAGCTTGTCGACCACGCCCTTTGCCTTGGCGGTCTCAGCCAGGTAGAGGGCGTATGATGGAGTGCAGTGTAGCACCGTTACCCCGAAATCCATCATGATCTCAAGCTGCCTTTCGGTGTTGCCCACGCCGGAGGGGACGGCCATAGCTCCCATGCGCTCGATTCCGTAGTGCACGCCCAGGCCTCCGGTAAAGAAGCCGTAGTTCACCGCGTTCTGGAAGATGTCGCCCTTTTCAACCCCGACCATCGTGAAGTCCCTGGCCATTAGGTCGGACCAGGTCTCGATGTCTTTGGCGGTGTAGCCGACCACGGTGGGCTTTCCGGTGGTTCCGGATGAGGCGTGCACCCGCACCACCTGCTCCCTGGGAACGGCAAAGAGGCCGAAGGGATAATTGTCCCTCAGATCCTGCTTTTTTGTGGTGGGCAGCTTCGTCAGGTCCTTTAGGCTCTTGATGTCCTGGGGGGTGATGCCCGCCTGCTTGAATTTGTTCTGGTAAAAGGGAACGTTCCTGTAAACCTTCTCTACAACGGA
>DAONES010000037.1:0-17758 GCA_035403205.1 Methanothrix sp.
CTCACCTCCGGAATGCCTCCGTTCACCAAGGGAATGAAGATATTGTACGAGATACTGGAGAAATAGAATTTCGGCCCTTCGCAGCAATTTTTTTGGGCAGCGGAATCTTTGATAGAATCCATGAAAGTCTTACACACTCTTTGGGACACGGAAACTCTCTATATCTGGGCCGAATCCTCAGCTCTGCCCCTCTGCTCAGCAGACAAGTCAGGCCATCGAAAGAAGCAAAATCCCCCTCAGTCACATCCTTTTGCATTGCCAGTATCAGAGCTAAAGGATCTTCTTATGAACTCCTTCTCCCGGAGCGACAACGGCTCTCGGATGGAAGCGCTGTCTCTTCGCCTTCCTGCTATTATTTCCGGGCCTCTTCCTTCTCCCTGGCTCTTGCGGGAGGACTACCAGTCTGAAAAACCATCTCGACTGGGAGTTTACTCCGTCCCTGCTCTGGGTTTTGCAGCCGGATCGGCCATCGATCTCATGCTGGAATTGCCTGTCCATCCACCTGCAGGCATAGCCTATGCCGACTCCATGCTCTTCTGGTCACAGCTCGCCCTTTTTTCATTGGAGCTTGTATCTCGTGAGCAGTTTGTTCCCGCCGTCGAAAAAAACAGGGCAGTCTGGAAGGCAGTGATCGATGAGCCGGATCAAGAGCGCCTGAATTTATTCATTCGTTCTTTGCCTGCCAGCTGTCTTGGCCTGTCGTCTCCTGAGCAGGCCACGCCCAATCATCTGATCCACAGCTTTTTGAATAACGCTGTGAATGCCATTGTGCTCAGCAGCCTGAATGGGGTTAGCCTCTTGCCGGCCAGGCGAGGCCGCAGGCCCAAGACCATCCCCTTGCCGAGTCAATTCCTCTCCGCCCTCACCGGCCAGGAGACGGACCTGTCCTCTTCAGCCCAGGCGCTGGCTGAATTTTCCTCAAAGATGGATTCCTGGACGGGCCAAATCCATCCCAAAATAGAGGATGTACCATTCCGAACCTGTTTCCGCCTGGTGGCTCCCGACAGTGAACAAACCGCCTGGTCTCTTGCCTTCTTCCTCCAGTCAAATGATGACAGAAGCTTATTAGTCCCTGCAAGAGAGATATGGCAGACTAAATCTCAAAACCTCACCTTCCTCAAGAAGAGGATGAAAAATCCTCAAGAGCGGCTCCTGGCAGACCTTGGCAAAGCATCGCGGATTTTTCCATTAATAGAAAGGTGCCTGGAGAGCGCCCGGCCCACCAGCCTGCAGATGCAAACTGAGCAAGCATATTCCTTTCTGCGGGAGTCTGCCCCTCTTCTGAAACAGAACGGGTTTGGGGTACTGCTTCCCTCCTGGTGGGAGAAGCCCGGCTCTCGCCTGGGCATAAAATTGCAGCTCAAAGGCGCTGCTAAAAAAGATGGCAAGGTCGGACCGGCTTTCTTTGGGCTCGACTCCCTGATAAGTTACGATTGGCAGCTCTCCCTGGGAGGCAGCATACTCACGGAAGCTGAGTTTCACGAGCTATCTTCTCTCAAGATCCCGCTTGTCAAGATAAGAGGCGAGTGGATGGAGCTTTTCCCCGCGGAGATCGAAGATGCCATTGCCTTCTTTCAGAAGAACCGGGACCGAGAGATGACGCTATCCGATGCTCTGCACCTGAGCAGCAGCATTTCCGGCCAAAAGATCCCTGATGTTGATTCGGTCTTGCCCATTCTCGGCGTTCAGGCGGAGGGGCAGATCGAAGGAATTCTCAAATCACTCGCAAATCCCGGAGGTCTGGAGGAGATCCAGCCCCCCCATGAATTTCAGGGCCTACTACGCCCTTATCAGCTGCGGGGCGTCTCCTGGCTGGAATATCTGCGCCGGATAGGCCTGGGAGCCTGTCTGGCTGACGATATGGGCCTGGGAAAGACCGTGGGGCTGATCGCTTTTCTCCTTCATGAAAGAGAGCATGAGCGGAATAGAAGCGAGTGGTCCGAAGACCGCCTTGCTCCAGCTCTTCTAATTTGCCCCATGTCGGTTGCCGGCAACTGGCAAAAGGAGCTGGAGCGTTTTGCCCCCAGCCTGCGGGTTCTGGTGCATCATGGCCAAGATAGGCGCATGGGCACCGATTTTATTCAGGAAGCTGCTGGCAAAGACGTGGTCATCACCACCTATGCGCTTGCTCAGAGGGATGAAAAACATCTGTCGGCCATCGCCTGGAGCCATGTGATTTTGGACGAGGCCCAGAACATAAAGAACCAGACTGCCAGGCAGACCCAGTCCATAAAACGGCTCCATTCAGGCCAGAAGATTGCCCTCACCGGGACTCCTGTTGAGAACAGGCTTTCTGAGCTATGGTCCATCATGGACTTTCTCAATCCAGGTTACCTTGGGTCCTTTCAGTCCTTCCGCAAGGATTTCGTTATTCCAATTGAAAAATATAAAAATAAGAGCAGCTCTGAGGTCCTGCGTGCGATCATTCAGCCTTTTATCCTGCGCCGGGTCAAGACCGATTCAACAGTCATCCGGGATCTGCCAGAAAAGATGGAGATGCGGGTAAACTACAATCTCACTGCCGAGCAGGCATCGCTTTATGCAGCTGTTGTAAAAGAGATGCTCAAACGCATTGAATCCCTGGAAGGAATGGAGCGCAGAGGCCAGATCCTGGCCGCTCTGACCAAGCTGAAGCAGATATGCAATCATCCTGCTCTCTTCTTGCAGGATGCAAGCTCTCTGGATGGCCGTTCCGGAAAGCTCTCTCGCCTGGAGGAGATGCTATATGAGGTCCTGGCCGGTGGCGATAGCGCCCTGATCTTCACCCAATATGCAGCAATGGGTGCCATGCTCAGACATCACATCCAGGAGAAGCTGGGAGTTGAGGCTCTGTTCCTGCACGGTGGAACATCCAGAAAGAAAAGGGATGATATGGTTCAGAGGTTCCAGGCAGGTGGATCGCCTATATTCATACTTTCTCTAAAGGCTGGCGGCTTTGGCCTCAACCTGACTGCAGCAAGCCACGTCTTTCACTTTGATAGATGGTGGAATCCAGCTGTAGAAAATCAGGCTACGGATCGTGCCTTTCGGATCGGCCAGAAAAAGAGTGTCTTTGTCCACAAGTTCGTCTGTCTCGGAACTCTTGAGGAGAGAATAGACCAAATGATTGAAGAGAAGAAGGCTCTGGCTGAATCGGTAATAGGTACTGGTGAATCCTGGCTGACTGAGCTTTCCAATGATGCACTCAGAGAAATGATCACCCTGCGGCGAGATGCAGTAAGCTGCGAGGATGATGATAGATGAGCCCCTATTGGATGTATTACGAAAAAACTTCGCCCAGGGAGGTCAAGAACGGGCTGAAGGCTAAAAGCAAGCGTGGCTGCATCGGAGAAACCTGGTGGTCAAAACGCTTTGTCGGCGTTCTCGAGTCCTTCGATATGGGTGCCAGACTGACTCGAGGCAAATCCTATGCCCGAAAAGGCCAGGTCATCTCCATCGATGTAAAGCCGGGAGTGGTAAAAGCTCGCGTGCAGGGATCATTTCCAGAGCCCTATGATGTATCGATAAGGCTGACGCCCCTCTCCCCGGCAGAATGGGAGAAAGCCATAGCTTCCATGGCATCCAAAGCGGTATTCTCAGCCCATCTGCTTTCCGGCGAGATGCCGCAGAAAATCGAGGAAGCATTTTCCAATTGCGGCATATCTCTCTTTCCCAAGAAGAAATCTGATCTGAAAACCGATTGCTCCTGCCCGGACTGGTCCAACCCGTGCAAGCACATAGCTGCGGTCTATTATCTGTTGGCGGAGCAGTTTGATCGCGATCCTTTTCTCATTTTCAAGCTTAGGGGCAAATCCCAAGAGGAGATCGTCGAAGCCCTGCGCAGCCTCCGCTCTTCCGGAGCGGAAAAAGAATTTAAAAAGCCTTCAGGCTCTGTCGCCAATTCCGTTTCTCCCGCGAAGGACATGGTCAAACCCCTGGAGGAATACCTGGATTGCTTCTGGCAAAAGGGAGACGAACTTGATTGCCTGGAGATCAATCCCAAGAGTCCGCCGGTGGAAAATGCCGTCTTAATAATGCTTGGAGACGCACCCATCTCAATCGGCAGAGAAAATTTGGCAGTTTTGCTCAAAAAGGCATACTCGATAGCCGGTCAGGCCGCACTCCAGAGGGCAGATCGAGGACGACTATAAATAGCTTGGAGACATATCTTTCATTATCAAATTTATCGAAGGCTAAACTAATTGCAGATTTCTAGGTGAGTCAGATATGGGTTTCTTAGATCGTATGAGCACCGTTGTGCAGGCAAAGATGAATAAGATCATGGACAGGATCGAGGATCCCAGGGAGACCCTGGACGTGTCCTATGAAAAGCAACTTCAGCTTCTGCAAAATGTTAAAAGGGGCGTGGCGGAGGTTGCCACCTCCAAGAAGAGGCTCGACCTGCAAAAGGCCAAGCTGCAATTGAACCTGGATAAGCTGGACGGCCAGGCCAGGGAAGCATTGCAGGCAGGCCGCGAGGACCTGGCCCGCAGGGCTCTGGAGAATAAAGCATCCATCCAGGCTCAGATGGCCACGCTTGACCAGCAGATCGCCGACCTGGCGGAACAGCAGAGGAAGCTCATGGAGGCAGAGAGCCGGCTGGCGACCAAGGTGGAGGCTTTCCGCACCAAGAAAGAGACCATCAAAGCCCAGTATTCCGCAGCCGATGCCCAGGTCAAGATCACCGAGTCGGTGACAGGCATCAGCGAAGAGATGGCGGATGTTGGTATGGCTGTGCAGAGGGCCGAGGAGAAGACCGAGAACATGCGCGCCCGCTCTGCTGCCCTCGATGAGCTTCTTGAATCCGGTACGCTCACCGACTACTCAGGCGGCGACGACCTGGACCGGGAGCTGGCCAAAGTAAAAGCGCAGAGCAGCGTCAATGATATGCTGGCCAAGATGAAAGAGGAGATGAAGAAATGATCATCAGGATCCTGGGAGAAGGCCAGTTTCGCCTGGACGACAGCCTTGTGCAAAAGATTAACAAGATCGATAACCAGATTGTGGACCATGTCTCCAAAGGCAAAAAAACGGAATACGTCCAGGATCTGGCCAATCTGATATCAACCATCAAAGAGCTGGCTGAGCCTGTTGACCCTGTGGAGATCCTGCCCTCGGATATCATCATTCCCCCGTCCGATCTTTCCTTTGAGGAGGCAAGGAAAGTTTTCTGCGACGAGGGGCTCATCAAGGGCTGAGAAGCAACCGGTAATGTGTCCAGCTGGCAGTGGCTGCTGGCTATGCAGGTGTTCTGCAGTGGCATCGGTATCGCCGGCCATTTGATCGGGATCCGTGGCCTGCGACGATTCCATTGCAAAAAAAGGATTCAAACGACCTTGTATCCACTCCTTTCCACCGCATTTTTCAAATCCTGCAAGGTGAGCTTTTCTGGATCATAGTCTACGTAAGCGGTCTTCTTAGCAAGTTCAACCTTTGCGCTGCTGACGCCTTCAAGCTTCGAAAGTGCCTTCTGCACAGCTCCAGAACAACCAGCACAAGCCATACCTGAAATTTTTAACTCGATCCTCTTATTCTCCAGAATTTTTTCACAAATCAATATTTTCATTTCCAATTCCCCAGCTAAATGAAAAAGCGGGCAAAAAAAACAGCCTCGCCATGCATTTATTATTCTCATTTAACAAAGGACAGCTTGTTTAAGGCCATGGGTATGCCGTTAGCAACTCCATGTTTGGTGTAGTACATATCCACCTTGCCATCATGAGCCCAGTACGAGTTCGAATAGTACAGCGGCAAGGCAGGCAGATCCTGGGCATAGATCGACTGAACTTCGTTTACCAGCTCCTTTCGTTTGGCAGGATCCATCTCCGAGACCTCATCGCTCAAGAGATCGTTGAGCTTCTGGTCTGCCGTATAGCGGGCACTGTTAAATGTATATCCTTCTCCAATGATCCGGTTGAGGATCTCGGGGTCCCCGCTCATGCCACCATGACCGCTCAAGGCCAGGTCGAAGTTCCATTGTCCAACAAGGCTGTCCAGGGTCTTGGAATCAATACTTCTCAAGCTTACCTTGAATCCCGCCGTCTCCAGCTGCTTCTGAATCAACTCTCCTACGCGCTCGTTATCAGCAGTGACCAGCATATCCATCTCCAGGGGCTTGCCATCCTTAGAGAAATACTGCTCATCTTTGGCGTAACCCATCTCAGACATCTGCTCCACGGCTTTGGCAGGATCATATTTGTACTGCTCTATGTCTGGATTACACCACTCGCTATCCGGGGCGAAGAGCCCGGGGCTGGCGATGATGCCATAGCTGCGCAGGATATTGTCAACAAGAGCCTGACGGTCGATGGCATAATAGAGCGCCTGCCTGAACCTGGCGTCCGAAAACGGTTCCTTCTTGTGGTTGACCATCATCTTGGTGATTCCATCGCGCGGTCCGTCCAGAACCACAAAGTTTTCCTTCTTCAGTTTCTCTGCCATCTCTGCCGGCACACCAACTGCATCGATGTCTCCTTTTTCCAATGCGTCTGCAGCCATTTCATTGCTTATTTTCACGAACTTGAGCTGCTTTACCTTTGGAGAACCGAGATAATAGCCGTCATAGGCTTCGTAAAGATACGTCCCCTGGATCTTGTCGTAATTCACGAGCTTGTAAGGTCCCGTGCCGACGAGGGCCGCATCTTCAAGGAACTCTTCCGGAGTGCTGACGCTCTTGTAAATATGCTCGGGAAGGATAGGGAGCGTCCCTGCCACCATGTCCAGGAAAGGAGCATAGGAATGGTTCAGATAGACCTTCACCGTATAGTCGTCCAGTGCTTCGGCCTTCTCAATTGGCTCGGAGTTTACCCACTGATAGGGATGCTGCTTGATGTAGTTAAAAGTGAAGACCACATCGCCGGCGGTGAACTTTTCGCCATCATTCCAGGTGACATTCTTTCTTAAATTGAAGATATAGGCGTCCTCTCCTTCCAACTGCCAGCTCTCGGCTAAAGCCGGGACATAGCCGTTTTCATCCTTCCAAACCAGCGTATCGAAGATGAGGTTCATCCTGATGTAACCGGGTCCACGAGAGTAATGACCGTAGGGCGACGGGAAACCCCAGTCGCCGGTGGTGTCGCCAATGGTGTAAACCGGCACATCTCCATCCGCATACACAGAGCTAGCAAGCAGCAAGACCATCGCCAATAGAATAAGTCCACGTGAGACTAGTCCACGACAGACCAAATTTCGTTTTTTCAAAGAAAGATTCCTCCGATCATGCAATATTTCATTTTGCTGATCAACTCCGACTCTATAATACTCCAGCCACCTTCAGAGGATGCATTCCTGCATTCTGAAGCATTGTCAGCGTATTCTGATTCACTTTGAACTCTTTTAGGGTCGATACAGCATCTTCAGGCCGGTTCCAGCATCCATCATCCGAGTGTCCATTACCAGCATGGTTGCCCAGGATGGGCCCTTCCAGGTATCTATTCCAGTCTGGTTGTACATAGCTGTCCAGTTGAATCCCAAAACCAGAGCATCACCCTGTTTAGAAGTATCAATCCAAATGCAAAGTATATAAGCAACCAAGTTTATAATTTTGTAGTCGCTATAGATCAGGAAAGTAAAACTATGCATGGAAAATGTGAATATATCGATTCGTGTCCACTTATGAGCACGCTTGAAGCCCTCCGCAAGAAATGGGCTATACTGATCATCAACACCATAGGTTATCATGAAAGGATGAGGTTTCATGAATTGATGGAAGTGCTAATTGACATCAGCCCAAAGGCTCTTTCAGATACTCTAAAGGAACTGGAAGCTGAAGGTCTAATCAAGAGGGAATCGTTCGCTGAAATCCCCCCACGGGTCGAATATATACTGACAAATGATGGGTCCGAGCTTCGAGACATAATGATAATACCCCTTCTGAAGTGGGTTGCGGCAAGAAAAAATAAATCCGTGGAAAGCCATTTGATCTGCCAGAGGATGCCAGTTCCTCTGTGGATGTATCCAATGGCAAAGACGTAAGTTACCGAATGCAGATAATGAGGTCCAAAACCTATTTACCTTTTCGCATAGCTGCTCACTGCCATGGAGATACTTGCCGATGTTGGTGGAAGACCGGGCCTGGATTGTAAAGGTTTTTGCAGCTACTGTTATTTCAGAGGAGTAAAAAGCGTCCCACCCTTCGGCTGCAAGCATTGCATGCCCTTCCAGAAGGGCTGCGATTACTGCTCCCGCGCCATTGTTGAGGGCTATCCCGGCTTTAAGCCGATGGATGCTGTCGTATTCGAGGTGGCGGGAAAGTGCATGGGAAGCATTCCAGACAAGGCCGTCATCAGCGGCGGCGGGGATCTGAGCTGCTATCCTGAGCTTTTGCCTCTCACCAGGACACTCTCTCAGGGGATAGTTCCCGTAGCTCTCGGATACACATCCGGAAAAGGCTTTAAGAGCGCAAAGGACGCGGAGGACCTGATTGAGGCAGGAGTGACCGAGGTCTCCTTTACCGTATTTTCCACAAATCCAGAGCTGCGCCGCAAGTACATGAACGACAAAAACGCGGAAGTTGCGCTCGAGTGCCTGAAGATATTCTGCAAAAGCTGCGAAGTTTATGCCGCTGCGGTTCTCATTCCCGGAGTCAACGACGGAGCGGAGCTTGAAAAGACCTGCAGAGACCTGGAGGAGATGGGAGCGAAAGGGTTGATCCTGATGAGGTTTGCCAATGCCCGCGATCAGGGCCTGATCCTGGGCAATGCTCCCATCATCGATGGCACAACGCCCCATTCCATTGAGGAATTCCGGGATATTGTCACCGATATGGCAGCGAGACATAACCTGCGAGTGACTGGAACGCCTCTCTGGGATCCCGTCACTGGAGCGCCTTTTTCCCTGGCTCGCCATCCGGAGATGGTCTCAACTCTGCCGCCATTGCGCCGGAGCGCAACCATCATAACCAGCAGAATAGCCAAGCCCCTGCTGGATGCGATCTTCTCTAAAATGGGAGAAAAAGTGAACGTGGTGGCAGTAAACAAAGATGTGGGCTGCCTGATAACCATAGATGACTTTATGGATCTCGATCTTTCCAGCGTCAAGGATACAGTCATCATTCCCGGACGCACCCTGGCTCACGAAAAGGAGATGAAAAGGGCGCTGGGACGGGATGGCAGACAGAGGATTGTGGCTCGGGGCCCGGACAGGCTCACTGTAGACGGAGAGATGAGCATCTCAATGACAGAAGCAGAGGTCCTGGATATAGAGATGGAGGCCTTCGAGGAGTTGATCGAGGCCATCAACGCTCTGGGCATTTGAGCCCTGATGTAGCGAGTACGAGTACGCGATTGAGATAGCGCAGATTTATCCCACCTCTGCTTCCATTTTTTCATCTTTGATTCCATTTTTCACCTTTGCATCTGTTCTATGCCATCTTTGCCCAGTGATCATAGATCCGAATCAATTATACGGAGCATAGTGTTGGTCAGATCTGTAGTTTCTGACTTTACGTAATCGTCTATATGATCCCAGATGCACTCTTAACAATAATGGAAAAATAACGGAAGTCAGAAAATGAAGAGAAGCAAACATGAGATATTTTCAAAAATTCTAGAAATATGCCTGAATGGAGCCAGCAAGACCAAAATCGTATACCAGGCCAACCTCAATTTCAGAACGGTAAATCCCTATCTTGATGTTCTCATTAAAAACAATCTATTGGTGGCCAGCAAAGAGAATCACATATTATATAAGACCACCCTGGAAGGTGCAAATATGCATGAAACCATAAGCAAAGTTAATAATATGCTGCTTGAGGAGTGAATACAGGCCCAACTACTGCACTCGCGCTGCCGGTATTCGACCATTGTGCAGCGCCGTGGCTATCAATGCTCCTGAAAAGCTCATCTCCTCCAAAGCCCCCAGATCTTCCTCGCCCTTCACACCGCCCCCCAGGATGAGTGGATGCTCAGCAGATGCCCCGGCGTTCTCCAGAAACTGCATATCAAGCCCGGTGGATGTGCCTACCCGATCCAGCTCCAGAAGGATCACTCCTTGCAGCTTGAGATCGTTTAATCTCTTCAGCAGCTGCAAAGGTGTCTGCCCGGAAAGCTGAGGATCGCGAGAGAGTATCTTTCTATTCTTCATGTCGATGCTAACAATTATCCCGTGCTTTCTTGACGCCTCTTCGATCAGCTGCATCGATGCCGTCTCCGTGCCCAGTACAGTGGAAACAGATGCCGGCAGGCGATCAAGATCGCCAGCCCTGGAAACGCCAGTATCGGCCATGGTCTTTGTCTGAGAAGAGATTTGTTTTATGACCGCCAGATTGTCACCCCGGCCCATGATCAGATTGAGGTCGGCGATGTAAACCTCCCTTGGAGCAATCTCCCTCAAAATTGCCAGCGGCTCAGATGTGGACACGATTTCGGAGAAGCGGTCTACCGGCTCATAATGGCTCCTCTCGCCGCGCACCGCGTGGACAACAGCACCATTAAGTATATCGAGGACGAAGATGCATCGCACGATTGATCCATTCGGGATTGGATGAATATGAGATTATTGGTTAGCCCTATGAATATCGATGAAGCACGAGCGGCTCTGGCTGGCGGTGCAGACATAATAGACGTTAAAAATCCCAAAGAAGGATCGCTTGGCGCGAACTTTCCCTGGGCCATTCGAGCAGTGGCGGAATTGGCCCGGGGCCGCGTGCCGGTCTCCGCCACAATCGGCGACCTGGAGTTCAAGCCGGGCACCGCAAGCCTGGCAGCCCTGGGCGCGGCAAGCTCAGGTGCCGAGTACGTAAAGGCGGGCCTCCTGGGCGTCAAGACTGCTTCGCAAGCGGAAGAGATGTTGGTGGGAATTGTTCGAGCCGTAAAGGACTACGATGCCGAAAAGAAGATAGTCGCTTCAGCCTATTCAGACTATGCTCGGGTCGGGTCCATATCCCCACTGCTCCTGCCTTCGGCTGCGGCCAGAGCCGGGGCAGATCTGGTAATGATAGATACGGCCATAAAAGACGGAAAGCCCACCTTTGACTTCATGAGCGAACAGGATCTGCATGACTTCATCGATTTGGGTCATGCCAATGGTCTGAAGGTGGCAATTGCAGGAAGCATCGGATTTAGCCATCTGGAGCTACTTAAAAGATTGCAGCCGGACATCATCGGAGTGCGCGGAATCGTCTGCGGTGGAGATCGCAGGAGCGCAGTACAGAAGGAGCTGGTGCAAAAGGTCAAGGCGGCAATTGCCTAGGACCTCATTTTCGCTTGTTTTTTAAGGATTCTGCGAGCCGGTCGAGGAAGCCCCCCTGGCCTTTCAGGATCTTCTTGCTGGCCGACTCGATATCAAACCATTCGGCCTTATCGACCTCAGGAAATTCTCTTATGATTCCAGATTTTCTCGGCCATTCCATGGAAAATTTGTTGCTCCTGGCCAAAGACGCATCGAAATCAGATTGGTTTGCCCAGACGTGCACGGTCTTCCTGCTGGACTGCAAGATCTCTCCCAGATATATGAACCGACCTGTAGCTTCGTAGCCGGTCTCCTCTCTGAATTCCCTCTTTGCTGCCTGCAGCGGGCTCTCATGGTCTTCAAACACGCCCTTGGGTATCGACCAGGTGCCCTCATCTTTTCCAGACCAATAGGGGCCGCCTGGATGGACGAGAAGCACCTGCAGCTCCTCTCCTCTGAACCTGAACAGGAGGATTCCGCCGCTCTGAACGCTCATCTTCACGCCTCAGCATTGTTGATCTATTTCAGTCCTAATGGCAGATTTATTCATCGATCATGCAAAAGCTTTTTCCGCCATCCGGCTGCATTGGCAAACTCATCCTGGCAGCAGGAATCAGGAATGTTCATCTGGCGGGATTTAAAACAAAGTGACCAAATTAAGGTAATAGGATATGGGCGCACTATCATTTGAAATCTTAAAGCATGATAAGCAGTCGCATGCAAGGATCGGCTTGATCAAGACCAGGCGTGGAGATATAGAGACACCTTACCTTGTCCCGGTGGCAACACTGGGCAGCGTGAGGGCCCTGGGATCTGACGACCTGCAGAGCTTAGGCGCGCAGTGCACCCTTGCCAATACCTACCATCTTCACCTGATGCCTGGAGATGAGTTGATCAAGCGGATGGGCGGCTTGCAGAGGTTCATGGGGCTAAACCGGCCCACGTTCACTGATTCCGGCGGATTTCAGGCGTTTTCCCTGGGCTTTGCCAGAGAGCATAATATCGGTAAGATAGGAAATATCTTTCCAGATGAGCTGGCATCAAACGGCCGGTGCGCCAATGCTAAGAGTGCTTCAGGCAAAGACGGGGATTCATCCGGGATTTGCCAGGACGGGATTTATCAGGACTTCAGAAGGAGATATGATGACGACTGCGCCGGAGAGAATGATGGCAAGAAAATCGGCATAATGCACAACGATAATTGCAGTGATGATAATAATAATGATCGCGAAGGCAGAAGGGCAAAGCAGAAGCCTGCGAAGAAAGAGAATTTAACCAGGATCACTGACGATGGCATCTCCTTTAAGTCGCTTTCAGACGGAGCCTGGCATTTCCTGAATGCGGAAAAGTCGATGAAGATCCAGTCAAACCTGGGGTCCGATATCATCATGGCATTTGATGAATGCACTTCGCCACTCTCGGATTATGATTATACCAGGCGGGCGATGCAGAGAAGCCATGTCTGGGCTGATCAGTCCATTCGCTATCATGATAAAGATCAGGCTCTCTATGGCATCATACAGGGCGGATGGTTTGAGGATTTGAGACGAGAGAGCACAGAGGCCATCTGCGCCCAGCCATTTGACGGAATCGCCATCGGTGGATCGCTGGGCAACAGCAAGCTGGATATGCATCAGGTCCTGGACTGGACTGTTCCCAGGCTGGATGAGAACCGGCCACGCCATCTACTGGGAATTGGAGAGATCGATGACATATTTGAGTGCGTGGCCCGGGGAATAGACACCTTTGATTGTGTCTCTCCTACCCGAATAGCCAGGAGGGGAAGCCTCTTGATCTCGCCTGAAGCTGGCGGATCAAAGGACAATAAGTTTCATATTAATATCAAGTCGGCAAAATTCAAAGAGGACCGGCTGCCAATAGATCCAAACTGCACCTGTTCGACCTGCCGCACCTACTCACGAGCCTATCTTCACCATCTCTATGTATCCAGAGAGCTGTCCTATTTCCGTCTGGCCACCCTGCATAATTTGCATTTCATGCTTCGCTTTATGGAAGAGATCAGGGAGAGCATACGGACAGGCACATTTGCGGCTATGAAAGTACGATGGCTGAGAATGACTTGAAATAAGGATGAGCAATGAGAATCGTGGATATGGATCATGGATATGGATTGATAATAGGGATTGAGAATAAGACTGTGGATAAGAAATGAGGACGGAGGGCAATATCACGATTAGCAAATTGAGATTAGATAGGACTCAAGCCGCTTTAATCCTGTCCGGCCTTTACCTCTTCTTCTCCCTGGCGGGAAACATCGCCGCCACAAAGGTAACCTACTTCGGCGGCCTGGTGATGGATGCCGGATTCATTTACTCCCTGACCTTTACCTGGCGCGATCTCATTCACAAGCAGCTCGGCCAGAAGGCAGCGGTCACCACCATCTGGCTATCGGGTGCAGTGAACCTTCTTGCCGCCCTATATTTCCAGCTGGTGGTCATGATGCCGGCGCAGACTGACTGGGCGAGCGCCGGAGGCCAGACTGCCTGGGAGTTTCTCTTTTCCCTACAGATGAGAATTGTGCTGGCCTCAATCCTCACTGCGCTGGTGGCTGAGCTGATAGATACAAAGGTCTACCAGCTCTGGACGCGGGGCGGCAGAGAGAGCTGGCCGCAATGGACGCGGGTTTTTGTCTCCAACTCGATATCAATTCCAGCAGACAGCCTGATGTTTCCCATCATCGCCTTTGCCGGGGTTCTGGGGATGGAAGGATTGCAGCAGATGGTCTGGACGAACATCATCGTCAAAGCTCTGGTCACCGCGCTGGTCTTCTGGACGATCTACCTGGTTCCGGAAAAGCCGATTTACGAGGAGAACTCGTAGTTTCATTTTTAATTTCAAACTGGTCCCGAGAGTCGAATGTTATTTACAGATACCTCTGCAGGGAATCCAGATGGAACATTCATATAAACATCATCCCAATAATCATACACGCCATTGCCATTTACATCGAAAAAGCCCATCTTTGTGGCACCCGTATCCAGCCCAACGAAGCTTGCCAAAGGTGGCCAGGCAGCCAATTTATTCTGATCCACGTCAAAATTCATGACCTTCGTCCCTGCAATCAGATTTCCAATACCGTTCAATCTGATATCATTGGTTTGAATTAGCTGGTAGACAGAATCGTCAAACCTGCAACCGCTAGACTCATAATCTTCGCTGTGGTCTCCGGATCCCTTTCTGGGGACTTGAATCTTGACCAGCCAGGTTCCAAGAACATGGTAATAATTCGCCTTCAGGCCGGGGATCATTTCAATGACCTGCCCCCGCACTTCGCCTACCCTTCTTGGATTATTATCGAGGATTTTGTCGGAAGTAGATAATTTATAATTATCAGAAAATAGAGCAAGACCCAGTCCAGGCAAAGATATCTCGCTTCCGCGATAAGGAAGTCGCTCGCTGAATCCTTTCATCATTTCGGCAGGATCTTCAGCACCACCATAGCAAATGTCATAGGTATGGTCGCCATTATCACCGCAATTGAGATTGTGCAGATAAACAGGATCATCAAGATCATATGCGCGACTGCCATGAATGTCAAGGAAACAGATTATCGAATGCAATTGTTTTAGGGGTTTATTCATGTCGAAATCCTGGAATGTAACCTTTGATCCTGGCGAGACATTATCAATAAAAGTCAGCCTCACATCATTAGCGTTAGTCGTGTGACTAGAAGAATGGCCGACATGAAGGTAAACCGGATCATCTTCATCATATCCTGGTGTTCCAATATCCCAAAAGGCTACAGTTGTCTCTGAGGGAAGACGAAAAAGTGGTCTGCCGATATCCAGGTCGCCAGGCATGACCTTGCTGGCGAAAGGATAAACCGAACTGCTTGCCGGACAGACCATCAAAGCTAAAATCGCCAATACCAGTGCTTTTATCAGGTTATCCCTTTTCGGCACATACATCTGCTCGTCCTCTACAATATTTTTATTTAGTATCTTATTGAGCTTTTACTATTAATATTTTATTATATTTTTAGTCTGCTATACGAGGATTATAATTTAGGCATTGCAGTTCTATTCGCTGTTAAGTTTGAAATTGATTCGAAAAAATATGGTTTGTAAGTATGCCTTTCCGAGGAGACCTGCAATTTAGCTAATGCTTGAGATTCAGTGCTCCCGGCGGTTCAGGCTGAGGATTGATTGCCGGATGCACAATCAGGCCGCTGAACAATCCTCTGCCGACGCTTGAGCCGATTCTGTAAATAGGTGGCTCCGGCTGAGGATTCAAAGCAATGGTTACAACCTGGCCGGTAAAAAGGCTGCTTGCGAAGCTGGAGTTGATTACGGGAATCGTCCCAGAGAATCTGGCCACCACATTTTGATCCGGGCTTACGCCCATCGCCATTGATCCCAGAAGGAGAATAACCGTTATTAATGCGATTATGACTCCTGCAATGGATCTTTTCCTTGACATATCATCACCTGCGGATCAATTGTTTTACTATTTTATATTCTTTACTTTGGTCCGAGAGACTAGCACGAAAAAATGGCTTATGCATCTAGATCCGGGCAGTTACATTATAGATTTCGCGCCGCAGATGCAAAAAGAAATATACACCCTATTAGAAAACCCACAAAGGATAAAATAACATCTGAATTGGTTGTTCCAGGAGAGGTTCAATGGCGCTCATCGAAGGAATGCATGTTCAGAACTACAGGGCATTAAAGGATTTGTCCATCGGCAAGACTATTGAGAATCAAGAGAGCAAGCCTTTGCCACGTTTGATGACATTCATTGGGCCCAATGGTTCAGGCAAGTCCTCTATAATGGATGCTCTTGGCTTTATCGGTGATTGCCTGCAATATGGGGTGGAAGAAGCTTGCGATTTCCCTCATCGAGGAGGATTTGAGCGTCTTCGAACAAAAGGTATAAAAGAACCGATGAAATTTGAAATATATTACAGGCAAGAAAAGAAGAGTCGTCCAATAAGTTATTCCTTGCATATTGACTTAGGAAATGATGGCCGTCCATTTGTGACTTATGAGCGTTTGAGACAACGAAGAAAAGGCGAATCTAGGGGGAGGCCGTACTCCTTTCTGGAAATGACCAATGGAGAAGGCTTTGCATGGGCAGGCGAAGGCACGGAAAAAGAAGAAGGAAAAAAGAAAATTGAAGTAAAATTAGAGGACAAACAACGCTTAGGCATTACTACTCTGGGGAATCTAGCAGATTATCCACGTATTGTAGCTTTCCGCCAATTTTTAGAGAGCTGGTACTTATCCTATTTTGTCCCAGACCTCGCGCGCAGCTTGCCCATGACTGGTGCTCAAAAGCACCTGAATCGAAAGGGTGACAATTTAGCTAATTATGTGCAATTTATGGAGCGGCAACATCCCCGGCGGTTTGTTCAGGTCTTGGAGAGCATATCAAAAAAAATTCCAGGAATAAATAAAATTACGCATGAGCGGCAGAAAGATGGAAGGCTGCTCTTGCAATTTAATGAACAAGGTTACGAAGATCCATTTTATCAACTAGATATGTCTGATGGCACTCTTAAAATGTTTGCCTATTTATTGCTATTTGAAGATCCTGATCCTGCGCCATTGATCGGCATAGAAGAGCCGGAAAATGGTTTGCATCATCAATTATTGGAACCTCTTGCGGTAGTAATGAAGCAATATGCTTATAATGATAAGGGCGGTCCGCAAATTGTGATAACGACACATTCTCCTTATTTTGTAGATGCTCTAAAACCCAATGAGGTATGGATATTGGAGAAAGGCAAAGATGGTTTCAGTACGGCGACTCTAGCAGCGGACATTCCAGGTATTAAGGAATTGTTCGCAGAGGGCATCACAATGGGAAGTCTATGGTATAGCAACCATTTTGGGAGGGGAAACCCTTAATGTTTATGGAAATCCTTGTTGAAGGAGGCGCAGATGTACCAGCGGTTAGAGAGATCCTAGAACGCAGATTTAATTTAAAAGAGAATATACATTTCAGAATCCATCCTCATAGGGGAAAAGGCAAACTTCCTGAAAACATTTTATCCAAGCCCGATCCTAAGAATCGTGGATTGCTTGATCAGCTTCCAGCGAAACTCAGAGGTTTCGGAAGACTGCCCAGTCCCTGCTGCGTCGTCGTTCTGGTGGATGCGGACGATGATAACTGCATATGTCTAAAATCAGATTTAATAGATGTTTATCAAAGAATTGAGTGCAAACCATCTTGTGTTCTATTTAGGATTGCAGTTGAAGAAACTGAATCGTGGTTCATCGCAGATGATAATGCAATCAAGAACGCTTATCCAAAAGCAGATTTAAATAAAATTACGAAATCTCCTCCAGACAGCATAATTGGGGCATGGGAAAATCTAGCAAAAGCTTTAGGGAGAAAACCGGAAGATTGCATAGGTGCCGATAAAATCGAATGGGCTACAAGAATTACTCCATATTTGGATCTCATTGACCCAAAGTCACCGAGCTTAAAGGCTTTTTTACTCGGAATTAATCGCATTTTGCCAAATGTAATCCGATAATCACTTTCAATACCAATAATCGCGGGCAATATATCTCTAATATCTCATATAACCTAAACTCCGCCTTTTTTAATAACCAGATTGGCTTCGACAGGAACTCCAATC
>DAONES010000038.1:0-17581 GCA_035403205.1 Methanothrix sp.
CCAGCCATCACTCTATCCATAAAGGAAGCAGGAGAGCGGCGCTGTTCCGGGCCATTTATGGTCAGGACGTGGCCTTCGACTCCTGCGACCTGGGCAGCTTTGAGGAGCTGAAGGAGAAGGTGAGCGAGTTTCAGCCACACATCGTCCACCTGACCGGCCACGGCGCAGTTATGGAGGGGGAGGGCCGCTTTGCCTTTGAGAAGGAAGACGGCACGACAGATCTCGTCCCTTCAACCGAGCTGCGCCGCTTTCTGGCAGGCTCGGGAGTGCAGTGCGTCTTTGTGAGCGGCTGCCAGTCTGGCAAAGCCCCGCGGGAGGCGTTGGCTGGAATCTGCCAGGGCCTGGTGGGCGGACAGGTGGCTCTGGCAGTGGGCTGGGCGGCATCCATCGCCGACGACCTGGCCACGAACTTCGCCCGCACCTTCTACAGGACGCTCAAAGCATGAATTGCAGAAGTCTTAATATGTTATGAATTATGAACCAACTGTAGATTGAGGATCGCAGATGAATCTGAAGGTTCTGACCAGCGAAGGAGAAGATGGGTGACTTGTTGTGCAATGTCTGTCCATTCCCGGCTGTATCTCCCAGGGACGGAATCTAAATGAAGCTCTTGACAATATCAAAGAGGCTATCGAAGGCTGCCTGGAAGTAATGGAAGATAGGATCAAGGCAACTGGCGGGGCCGGTTGAATTATTTTTCGAGGGATGCGTGAGAGTTAGAGATGTAATCAGGCTGATCGAGGCCGATGGATGGCAGCAGGTGAGCATCAAAGGCAGTCACAGACAGTTCAAGCACCCGTTCAAACAAGGTCGGGTAACTATTGCAGGCAAGCTCGACATGGACCTGCATCCAAAGACCCTGAAAAGTATCTTAAAGCAGGCAGGCATAGAGGAGATTTAGAATGGCAAAGTACACGATAATTATTGAGAAGGGCGAAGGGAATTACTCTGCATACTGCCCTGATCTCCCTGGAGTAGTTTCTGCAGCCGAATCCGAAGAGGAGACTGTTGAGCTAATGAAAGAGGCAATTGAGTTTCATCTGGAAGGGTTGAAAGAGGACAGGATACCGATCCCAGAGCCTACGATTTTAGCGAGGAGCGTTGAGGTTGCCGTTTAGTACCGGCATCTTTTCGGAATTGGCATCTCTTTGCCTCTGGTGATGAGGCTCTTGAGGTACACATCTATGGCCTCTTTTGCCATCTCCAAGGCCTCTTCGACGGTATCTCCAAAGGTCAAGCATCCGGGAAGTGAAGGGACGATCACTGTATACGTTCCGTCCGTCTCCGGCCTGATCCAAATTTTATAACGAAGCGTTCTCATCCAAGTAATACAGATCCTCGGATGCATTTAATTCTGCGCTGCCTCATGCTCACGCATCTTCGACCTGCGCATCTCCTGAGATGCGGCCTCGATTCTGTCTGCCAGCTCGTCATCTCTGCCGATCTCGTGCAGGATCTCGGAGAGCTTTCTCTTTCCGGGAAGATTTCGCATAGCAACCTCCGAGAGACTTTTCTCACTTCGACTATTAACTTTTTCCAGTCGCATGCCTTATCTAGTCATCCTGAATAATTGCCAGCCAAAACTAAACCGAGGAAGAACCGTATGGGCCACGAACCAGCCATCACTTTATCCATAAAAGAGGCCGGAGAGCATCCCGCCAGCACCTATCACTATCATATTCTCCTGAATGGCAGTCCCATCACCAGCAACCAGAGCCTTTCCCTTCCGGAGAGCCAGGCGGTGCGTGAGATCTCCCGCAACTTTGCCGCTCTCTTCGAGGGAGGCTGCAGGCCGGAAAAGGACGCCGATGCCCAGCGGGCTCTTGGCAGGCAGCTCTTCAACCTCTGGCTGGCCCCGTTCTGGGAGAAGATCCGGGCGGCGGTTCCCGTGGGCTCTCTGCGCTTCCTGGTCATCGCCTCCGAGGTCCCTGAGATCCTCAACCTTCCCTGGGAGATGTTGCTTCCTCCTTCTCCTGAGGGCGACTTTCTCGGCATCGATCCGCTCTTCCGCATCCGCCGCGTTCCTTCTTCCTCCAGACAGATGGCCCCCTTCACAGGCGAGCTGCGTCCTGGGCCTCTGCGCCTGCTCTTAATGGCCAGCTCTCCCCTAAATCTGCCTGAGCTGGATTACGAAAAAGAGGAGGAGGCGCTGTTCCGGGCCATTTATGGTCAGGACGTGGCCTTCGACTCCTGCGACCTGGGCAGCTTTGAGGAGCTGAAGGAGAAGGTGAGCGAGTTTCAGCCACACATCGTCCACCTGACCGGCCACGGCGCAGTTATGGAGGGGGAGGGCCGCTTTGCCTTTGAGAAGGAAGACGGCACGACAGATCTCGTCCCTTCAACCGAGCTGCGCCGCTTTCTGGCAGGCTCGGGAGTGCAGTGCGTCTTTGTGAGCGGCTGCCAGTCTGGCAAAGCCCCGCGGGAGGCGTTGGCTGGAATCTGCCAGGGCCTGGTGGGCGGACAGGTGGCTCTGGCAGTGGGCTGGGCGGCATCCATCGCCGACGACCTGGCCACGAACTTCGCCCGCACCTTCTACAGGACACTAAAAGACGGCCAGCCGGTAGACCGGGCGCTTCTCCTCGCTCGCCAGGAGGCCTGGACGGCCTGCAAAAATCAGGGCGATCCCTCCTGGACTCTGCCCGTCATCTATTCCGCCACCGATCAGATCCAGATATTTGATCCCAAAAAGCCGCCCGAGACTCTCAACCGCCGAAATGAGATCCTCGCAGCTCTTCCAGGCATGAAGGAGGGCTACGCGGAGCACTTTGTGGGCCGAAGGCGCGAGCAGCAGCGGCTTCTGCCCGCTTTGCGCAGTGGTGATCTTCAAGCCGTGATCATCACCGGCATGGGTGGTAGCGGCAAGAGCACTCTAGCAACGAGATTGGCCCGTAAGCTGGAAACCGGCGGCTTCACCATCATCCCTGTCCCCAGCTCGAGAGAGAATCCTTTGAGCTCAGCGCGCCTTCTGCAAGCTTTTGGCGACGCCTTCCGGCAGGAGGCACGAAAGATGAGAGCATTGAACGCCCAAAAGGCCGATGAACTTTCCGCCATCGCTGAGGATCTGAACAAGCCCAAGCTATCTGTGCAGAACAGATTGCGTGACGCGGTAGCGGCTCTGAATGAGGGTCGATTTCTTTTGCTGCTTGACAACTTCGAGTCGAACATCGATGAAGCAGACCGGCACATCCTGGACTCTGAGTTATCTGAATTCTATCAGCACCTGCTCGAATATCTGTCGGGTGGCTCCAGGGCGATTATTACTACCAGATATCCTCCATCTGATGTGCCCGTCCTTCCGCCAAAGATCTGTCGTGAGGACCTTGGCGATTTCCCTGAATCTTCTTTTCTGAAGATCATGCAGCGTGATCCAGAGGTCGAAAGGCGCATTCGGTCCGGAGAGCTTCCCATGCCGCTCCTGAGCAAGCTATATGAAAAGTTCGGCGGCACGCCTCGCTTTCTCATTCAAATCCGTGAGGCCGTCAAGCAGATGGGTGCAGAAATATTGGGGACAGAGCTGGCCAAGGTAGAGCTGCCCACGGGCATAGATCAGGGTGAGCTCGAAAGATTGCGGGACAAGTACTTTGGTGGCATTTTCATCGATCGGCTTTTTGGCTACCTAAGTCCCGAATCGCAAAAGGCTCTCTGCCGGGCGGCGGTTTATGGCGTCCCTGTAACTCTAGAGGGCCTGACAGCCGTCAGCGGAGAGTCTCCAGAATGTGTCCAGGAGTTCGTTCGAATCTGGCGGGATCGGGCCTTTGCCTACGAGGAGGCCAGAAGATCAGAAGAGCCTCTTTGGATCGTCTATGGACTTCTGAGGAACTGGCTAGTGGGAAGACTCCCTCCGGAGGATCAAAAGGCGGCCCATAGAGCAGCGGGCGATTTCATGGAGGGGGTGTTTCAGAAAAACCGATCTGGTGAGATGGGGCTCTCATGGATGGATTGCTTGATGGAAGCGCGTTCTCAATTTTTGCATGCAAGAGCGCATGACATGGCTAGGATTGTGACAGACCGCCTTTCTAGCGCTTTCATAAAAAGCGGGCTTTATGATGGCGTAAGACTGCTGAACGCCGAGTTGCTTGAATATAAAGAGCATCCCGCTCCAATGAGTTGGATAGCTCAGGCTTATCTTGCCCAAGGTGAGTATGATTCTGCTCAGATTTGGTATCAACGTTGTTCCGATGCGTCTCTTGACTCAAATCTAAATGAAGAGTCAGTGGCGTTGCATGGCATGGCCACGATCGACCTGAGGAAAGGCGACTACGAAGCCGCCCGTGAGAAGTTCGAGAATGCCATGAAAATCATGCAGCAGATCGGCGATCAGGCAGGTGAGGCATCGACCTGGCATCAACTGGCCACGATCGACCTGAACAAGGGCGACTACGAAGCGGCCCGTGAGAAGTTCGAGACTGCCATGAAAATCAGGCAGCAGATCGGCGATCAGGCAGGTGAGGCATCGACCTGGCATCAACTGGCCACGATCGACCTGAACAAGGGCGACTACGAAGCGGCCCGTGAGAAGTTCGAGACTGCCATGAAAATCAGGCAGCAGATCGGCGATCAGGCAGGTGAGGCATCGACCTGGCATCAACTGGCCACGATCGACCTGAACAATGGCGACTACGAAGCGGCCCGTGAGAAGTTCGAGACTGCCATGAAAATCATGCAGCAGATCGGTGATCAGGCAGGTGAGGCATCGACCTGGCATCAACTGGCCACGATCGACCTGAGGATAGGTGACTACGAAGCGGCCCGTGAGAAGTTCGAGACTGCCATGAAAATCAGGCAGCAGATCGGCGATCAGGCAGGTGAGGCATCGACCTGGCATCAACTGGCCACGATCGACCTGAGGATAGGTGACTACGAAGCTGCTCGTGAGAAGTTCGAGAAGTCCATTAAAATCATGCAGCAGATCGGCAACAGGGCGGGCGAGGCATCGACCTGGCATCAACTGGCCACGATCGACCTGAACAATGGCGACTACGAAGCGGCCCGTGAGAAGTTCGAGACTGCCATGAAAATCATGCAGCAGATCGGTGATCAGGCAGGTGAGGCATCGACCTGGCATCAACTGGCCACGATCGACCTGAGGATAGGTGACTACGAAGCTGCTCGTGAGAAGTTCGACAAGTCCATGAAAATCAGGCAGCAGATCGGCGACAGGGCGGGCGAAGCAGCAACATTTTCTCAGTTAGGTGTTGTTGCATGGGAGAATGACAAGTCTCGGGATGCAGTGAGATTGATCGCCCTTGGCTATCAGATCTTTGCCAGCATCAGTCACTCTAATGCAAAGGTAACCTTTGAGAATCTTTGTGCAGCAGCATCTCAGCTCAGTCTCTCTCAGGAGCAATTTGATTCTCTTCAAAAGGAAGTCGTCGAATCCTACTCCAAGGACCGCGGCCAGAGCCTTCTCGCCGCCGCCTTCCCCAAAGCCCGACCCTAGCTTTCCCTGCCATCGAGATCTCCCCTCATCCCTCTCCAAACCTTTTTATACCTCCTCTCTCTTCACATCAAGGAAACCTGATGACCGGACAGAGCGAGAGAGCCATCTATATCCCGTCCTCTCTCACAATGGAGAGCAGGGATTTGCGTGTAAACACGCTCAAGATTGGCCAAATCGCCCGGGCAGCAGCAGTCTTCCAGTACAATCGCATCGTGATCTACCGCGATCAGCAGCACAATGATTCGCGGCTGATCTCACTGGTGCTGCGCTACATGGAAACGCCGCAGTACCTGCGAAAGCTGCTCATCCCTCGCAGGGAGGAGCTGCGCCACGTCGGAATGCTGCCGCCGCTTCGTACTGCTCATCACCCAACAAACTCAAAATCAGAATCGCTCAAGATTGGCGAGTTTCGCGTCGGAGTTGTCGTTGAAAGCGTCGGATCTGATAGCGGCGTCTGGGTGGAAATCGGAATCAATCGCCCAATTCCCCTTCGCACCGAAAGTAGGTACTCGGTAGGGCAGCGCCTGAATGTCAGAATCTTTTCGCAGCAGCCGCTCGCCGCTGAGCCTGTTGACCAAAAGGAGATCCCCGTTTACTGGGGATACGAGACCGAGATAGCAGAGAGCCTTGAGGGAAGCCTTGCCTCATTTTCTGAGCGGGGCGGCCGCGTGGTTCTCGCTTCGCGCCGGGGCAATAGCCTGACGCCAGATCTCTTCTCCCGGATGGATATCGCAGGCAACAAGCGCGACCTTGCGGTGGTCTTCGGCTCACCAGCACGAGGCGTAGATGCATTCCTGAGCGAACAGTCAATGGACAGATATGAAATGATAAACACCATCCCGCACCAGGGAACTGAGACGGTCCGCGTTGAAGAGGCGGTCTTTGCCACTTTGGCACTTCTCAACCTGGCGCGCTTGGAGGACTAAATGGCAACAATACATCGACCAAGAAGAGGTTCGCTGGCCTACAGCCCGAGAAAGAGGGCCAAGAGTGAGGTCCCAAGAATCCGAAGCTGGCTTGAGGAGGACAAGGCCAGAGTGGCAGGCTTTGCCGGTTACAAGGCAGGCATGACCCACATCATGATGATCGACGATAGGCCGCGAAGCCTCACCGAGGGCGTGGAGATCTCCGTGCCCGTAACCGTTCTGGAGGTGCCCCCCATGAATGTCGTGGCAGTGCGCGCCTACGAGAACTACAACGGCGGGCTACGCCCAGCGGGCGAAGCCTGGTCTGAGAATCTCAGCCCGGAGCTGGCCCGCGCTCTGACTGTACCCAAGAAGACCCACGGCAGCTCCATAGATGCGCTGAGCGCTCTGGGGGAAGATATCGCGGATGTCAGAGTGCTCGTTCACACCAATCCCTCGCAGATAACCGGGATACCCAAGAAGACTCCTGAGCTGATGGAGATGCCGGTGAACGGCGGCTCAATGCTCGACCGCCTTGCCCTAGCCCAGAAACTTCTGGGCCAGCAGGTACCGATCAGCAGCGTCTTTGAGACCGGAGACCTTCTGGATGCATCTGCCGTCACCAAAGGCAAGGGCACCCAGGGTCCGGTAAGGCGCTGGGGAATTGCCATCGCCAAGAGAAAGCACGCCCGCACCGGCAAATTGCGGCACGTTGGAAACTTCGGTCCCTGGCATCCATCCCATATCAGCTGGCGCGTACCTCAGCTCGGCCAGATGGGCTACCACCAGAGAACCGAATACAACAAGAGACTGATGTTCATCGGAAACGACAGCGCCCAGATCAACCCGAAGGGCGGATTTCCCGGCTACGGCCTGGTGAGAAACCAGTATATCCTGATCAAGGGAAGCGTTCCCGGTCCAATCAAGAGGATGGTCAGAATAAGACACGCCATAAGGCCCGGAGCCAACTTCGTGAAGGCGCCCGAGTTCCTCTATGTCAGCCAAGAGTCCAAGCAGGGGGTCTAGGCGATGAAAGCAAACATCATTGATCTAACAGGAAAAGCAAACGGCCAGATCGATCTTCCCGCAGTCTTCGAGGAGGAATACCGGCCGGACATCATCAAGAGGGCTGTTCTGTCCGCGCAGGCCAACAGGCTCCAGGCCTATGGACCTCACTTCTATGCAGGCATGAATACCTCAGCCCAGTCCTGGGGTCCGGGACACGGCGTCTCCAGAGTCCTCAGACTGAAGAACGGCAGAAAAGCTGCTGGCGTCCCAATGGCCGTGGGAGGCCGCAGGTCACATGCTCCCCAGCCCAACGCCGACCACAGCGAGAAGATCAACAAAAAGGAGAGGCGAAAGGCCATCCGCTCTGCGATCGCCGCTACGGCATCACAGGGATTGGTCCAGGCAAGAGGCCACAGGTTTACTGGAGAGCTGCCCTTTGTAGCCAAAAACGACCTCGAATCCGTCAGCAAGACCGCCGAGATCATCAAGTTCCTGGAGGCCGCCGGCCTGTGGAACGATGTCCAGAGGGCAAAGGACGGAAGACACATCCGTGCAGGCAAAGGCAAACTGCGGGGACGAAAATACAGAGGCAGAAAAAGCCTGCTCATCGTCGCCGGAGACGACAAGGGCCTGGGTAAAGCCGCCCGAAATCTTCCCGGTGTGGACTTTGTAACGGTTGAGAAGCTCAATGCTGAGCTGCTTGCGCCCGGAACGAAAGCCGGAAGGCTGACGGTCTGGACCGAGTCTTCCCTGGAGAAGCTGGCCAAGAAGAGCGGTGCGGAGGCAGTACAATGATTATCAAGAGTCCCTACGTCACAGAAAAGGTCACCGGCATGATCGACTCCAATGATACCCTGGAGTTTCTGGTGAACATGAATTCCACCAAGCCGGAGATCAAAAAGGCCCTGGAAGACCTTTACGATATCGAAGTCCTGACCGTCAGGACCATGATAACCTCCCGGGGAGATAAGAAGGCCATAGTGAAACTGGCGAAAGAGGGTAGTGCGAACGAGCTTGCCACAAGGCTAGGACTGCTGTAGGTGGGAAACATGGGACACAGAATCATATCTCAAAATCGAGGTGCAGGTGGTCCGAATTATAGGGCACCCTCTCATAGATACCGGGCAGACATCAAACACATCAAAGTGGATAGCGGTGAGACGATAAGCGGCGTGGTTCAGGAGATAATGAGAGACCCGGCAAGGTCGGCTCCCGTGGCTCTGATCGCCCTGAACAATGGCGAGATGAGATACATCCTGGTTCCCGAGGGAATATATGTGGGCCAGGAGATCTCATGCGGCATATCCGCTCCCATAGAGCCGGGAAACACTCTGCCTCTGGCCGAGATTCCCGAGGGCATACCAATCTGCAACGTCGAATCCCAGCCGGGCCACGGCGGCCAGTTTGCCAGAGCCTCTGGCGTCTGCGCCATCCTTGTGGCTCACGATGCAGGCCAAACCGTCGTCCAGCTGCCCAGCGGTGAGATGAAGTGGCTCTCGCCCAAATGCATGGCTACGATCGGAGTCGTTGCTGGCGGAGGCCGCCTGGACAAGCCTCTGGTCAAAGCAGGCAATAGCTTCTTTAAGTTCCAGTCCAAGGCCAAGAAGTGGCCAATCGTCAGAGGCGTTGCCATGAACGCCGTAGACCACCCCTTCGGTGGTGGCGGCCGCCAGCATCCAGGAAGGCCCAAGACCGTTAGCAGGAACACGCCCCCTGGCAGAAAGGTAGGCTCAATTGCCGCAAGGAAGACCGGTAAGCGCTAGGTGATAGGTTTTGGCTAAGAAAGCAGGATCCAAGCTTCCAAAGAGAAAGGAAGAATTCTTGTATCGGGGCCGGAAGGTTGCCGACCTCGCCAAGTTGAGCATAGAGGAGCTTGCCGGGCTCTTACCAGCGCGGCAACGCAGAACGATCAAAAGAGGCATTGTCAAGGATAACAAGAAACTCATGACAAGCCTGAAGAACAAGGACTCGGTTCGAACCCACATCAGAAACATGATAATCATGCCTGACATGGTGGGCAAGAATCTGGAGATCTACAACGGCAAGAGCTTTGAAAAGGTAGAGGTCATGCCCGAGATGATCGGACACTTCTTCGGCGAGTTCTCGCTCACGCGAGGGCGCGTCCAGCACGGTGCCGCAGGTGTGGGCGCTACCAGATCAAGCAAGTATGTGCCGCTTAAGTGAGGTGTGAGATTGGGCAGATTGAATTATTCGCTTACGCCTGCAGGACGCTCTTCAAGGGCAATGGGGATGGAGCTTCACATCTCACCTAAACACGCCCACGAGATCTGCAGGACGCTAAAAGGCATGAGGGCTAACCTCGCCCGCGCCTATCTGGAGGATGTAATAGCCTTGAAGAGGGCTATTCCCTTCAAGCGCTACAGAAGAAATGTAGCTCACAGGCACGGCCTGGTCGGGGCGGATGCCGGCAGATATCCGGAAAAGGCCGCTAAAGCAGTCTTAGTCGTCCTTGAGAACGCACTTGCCAATGCCGAGTACAAGGGAATGGAATCCGAGAAGATGAGGATCTTCCACGCTGGCACCAAGAAGGGCAGGACCATCCAGGGATGGATGCCCCGCGCCATGGGAAGAGCCACTCCGAAGAACACTGAGACGGTCTCTATTGAGATGGTCCTCACCGAGGTGAAGAGCTGATGTCTGTCGAGAAGAAGTTCGTAGCAGAGGGCCTCTCCAAAGCACTCGTCAATGAGTATCTGGCAGATGAGCTGGAACGCGCAGGATACGGCGGCATGGTCATGAACCGCACTCCTATGGGCACTCAGATCACGGTCTATGCGGAAAAGCCGGGAATGGTCATCGGAAAAGGCGGCAAACTGATCCGCAAGATCACCCGCGACCTGGATCGCAAGTTCCATCTGGATAATCCCCAGATAGATGTGCAGGATGTGGGCCACGGCGACCTGAACGGCAGGGTTGTGGCCAATCGCCTGGCATCATCTCTGGAGCGTGGCTGGTACTTCCGAAAGGCAGGCCAGTCCATGATGAGAAGGGTGATGGATGCCGGAGCACTGGGCTGCGAGATCGTCATCAGCGGCAAGCTTACCGGCCCGCGCTCCCGAACGGAGAAATTCATCTCCGGGTACATCAAACACTCCGGAAAGCCGGCCATTGAGCTTGTGGACAAGGGATACTCCGTAGCCGTCAAAAAGCTGGGCGTAATCGGCTGCCAGGTCAGAATCATATCTCCCGACGTAAGGCTTCCCGACGACTTCCGGATCGAAGCGCCGCCCGCCGCTGCCCCTGCAGAGGAGCCAAAGCCTGCAAAGGCACCCGCTGCACCGGCACCTGCACCAGTGGCCGCACCCGCTCCCGAAAAGAAGAGCGATCTGGATCAGCTCCTTGAGTCTGAGCCAGTGGCTGCACCGTCACCTCTGGACGAGCCGAGCGCAAAGGTCAGCGAGGGCGTGGCAGAGGATGCGCCTCTTCCCGAAGAGAAGGCCGATAGCGAGCCCTGCGCCAAGGAGGAGTGATCCGATATGGCGATCTTTAAGATTGATGAGATCAGAAACATGAACGCGGAGGAGATCGCTGAAGAGCTGCGAAAGCTGGAAAGCGAACTCATCCGTGAGAGAGGCATCGTCACTGCGGGCGGCGCTCCGGAGAAGCCGGGGAGAATTCGAGACCTTCGCAGGACCCTGGCCAGAATTAAAACGGTTCAAACGGAGCGAAGGGGATCGGCGAGCACTGAACGGAGCGACGCCTAGTGAACCCCGGTCCTGAAAGCCTGGCAAGGCACGAGCTTATCGGCCTTGAGGTACAAGTTGCTCTTAGCAGCAACCCCAGCCAAACCGGGCTTAAGGCCCTGGTTGTAGACGAGACCAGGAACACGCTCCTTTTGGAGACGGAATCCAAGGTTCTGCGCCTTGCTAAAAAGGGCACCAAGCTGGTCTTCACTTTGCCTGATGGACGCCATGTGGGCGTCTCCGGCTCAATCCTTGTCTCACAGCCAGAGAACAGAATAAGCAAGAGAATGCTAAAAATGAGGTGGAAGTTATGAGGGATATCGGACTGGACGTCAGCGCTCCGCAAAAGGAATGCGATGATCCCAAGTGTCCCTTCCATGGTACCCTGCCTGTACGCGGCCAGGTCTTTAGTTGCACCGTGGTCAGCGACAAGATGGACCGTACCGTGGTAGTAATGCGTAATTTCGAGAAGAAAGCAACGAAGTATGAACGATTCGAGAAGAGGCAGTCCAAGATCCATGCGCACAATCCCCCCTGCATTGATGCTAAGGAAGGGGATCGTGTCAAGATAGCGGAGTGTCGGCCCCTTTCCAAGACCAAATCCTTTGTAGTGGTGGAGGTCTTGAAATGAGAGGACAGAAGGCCAAGATCCCAAGGGCGATCAACACTGGCGCATACCTGGATTGTGTAGACAATACAGGTGCGCGGACGCTACACGTCATCGCAGTCAAGAACTATCGAGGCGTGAAAAACAGACAGCCCTGCGCAGGGATTGGGGATATGGTAATAGTATCCGTGAAAAAGGGAAGTCCGGAGATGCGAAAGCAGATCTTCAAGGCTGTCATCATCCGCCAGAGGAAGGAGTTTCGAAGGCCCGATGGACTCAGGGTCAAATTCGAGGACAATGCCGCTGTAATAGTAGATGATGAGGGCGTTCCCAAGGGCTCCGAGGTCAAGGGACCTGTGGCCCGTGAGGTAGCAGAGAGATTCAGCAAGATCGCCTCTGCGGCATCCATGATTGTGTGATGATTATGATTACGAAACAGCCAAGGAAGCAGCGAAAGGCGAGGTATAGCGCACCGCTGCACAAGCGTCAAAAGTACATGCATGCGCCCTTGAGCAAGGCCTTGCGCGAGGAGCTGAAGAAGCGCAATGCCCAGCTTCGCAAGGGTGATACCGTCAAGGTTATGCGTGGCGATCATGCCGGCACCGAAGGTGAGGTCGAGGATATTGATCTCAAGAGATGCACCATCAAGGTGGCAGGCGTGAGCAACTATCGGGCTGACGGAACTGAAGTGCCGAGAACCATCCATCCCTCAAACGTCATGATAATCAAGCTCGTCCTTGAAGACGCAGAGAGGGAAAAGATCTTCGCGAGGCGACCCCAATGAGCAGACATCAAAAGAGAATAACGGTTCCCGTGAGCTGGCCCATCTCAAAGAAGACCCATGCATGGGTTACCAAGTCCTGTCCCGGTCCTCATTCCGCCGGGAATAGCATACCTCTCCTGGTAGTAGTAAGAGATATGCTCAAGCTGGTAGACAATGCCCGCGAGGCTAAGAGGATTCTGTATGAGGGCAAGGTGCTGGTAGACGGAAAGGCCCAGAAGGATTACAAGTTGCCCATAGGCATATTTGATGTCATAGCTGTTCCCTCAAGCGACAAGCAGTACAGAATGCTCAAAGATGAGAAGGGAATGTTCTATCTCAGCACGCTCGAGGCCGGTAATGTCAGAAAGTTGGCCAGGATCGAGAATAAGACCTTCATCAAGGGCAAAAAGCAGCAGCTGAATCTTTCCGATGGCTCAAATAAGCTGGCAGAAGGAGATTTCAAGGTTGGCGACTCGCTGGTACTATCGCTGCCCGATAAGAGCATCGAAGATCAGATTGGCTTTCAGATCGGCAATCTGGCGATGGTCGTGGGCGGAAAGCATTCCGGCCAGACGGGGAAGATCAAGGAGATCATAACCGTAAAGGGCTCCCAGCAGAACCGCATCATAATCTCGGGAGACCAGGAATTCGAGACCATCAAGGATTATGTTTACATGATCGGAGTAGATCAGCCTGTCATCAAGCTGGGGGCTGTTAGATGAATGCAAATCTAATTCCCCGCGTCGACAAGGTTGTCGTGCACATCGGCGTAGGAGAGAGCGGCCAGAGGCTGGTAAATGCTGAATCCATCATGAAGGCCATTACCAAGCAGCAGCCCGTTCGTTCTATTGCAAAGAAGACCCTGCCAACCTTCGGCATCAAGAAGAGAGAGCCCATCGGAGCAAAGCTCACCCTGAGAGGAAAGGCTGCAGAGGATTTCCTGATCCTGGCCCTGAAGGCCGCAGGAAGCACCCTGAAAAAAAGCCAGTTCGACATGCAGGGAAATTTCTCCTTCGGCATCGAGGAGCATACCGACTTTCCAGGGATGAGATACGATCCGGAGATAGGAATATTCGGAATGGATGTGTCTGTTGCTCTGAAGAGAGCGGGCTATCGGATTGCAATGCGGCGCGTGGCGCAAAAGAAACTTCCCAGCCGACAGAGGCTGAATAAAGACGACACTATTGAGTTTGTCTCAAAGAAGTTCGGCATTGAGATCTTGGAGGCAGCATGAAGAAAGGAAAGAAGATCTTCGGAAGAGGCTCAAACCCGTGCAAGCGCTGTGGAAACAAAAACGGCCTGATAAGAAAGTACGGGATATACATTTGCCGTCAGTGCTTCCGAGAGATTGCCCCTGAGATGGGCTTCGAAAAATATTCATAGGTGGCTACTATGTTATTAGATCCACTGGCCGATGCTTTGTCCGTAATAAAGAACGCGGAGAGCGTAGGCAAGCCTGAGTGTATCATTCATCCCGCCTCCAAGCTCATTGGAAGAGCTTTGAAGGTTATGGCCGATAGAGGATACATAGGCGAGTTCGAATTTGTTGACGACGGAAAGTCGGGAATGTTCCGAGTAAAGCTCCTGGGAAGGATCAACCGGTGCGGCGTGATCAAGCCCCGGTTTTCGACCAAGGTGACCGAGATGGAGAAATGGGAGAAGAGATTCCTCCCTGCCAGAAACTTTGGCGTTCTGATACTGAGCACCAGCAAGGGAGTCATGGCCCATTCCGATGCCAGGTCTCAATTGCTGGGCGGTCAGCTCCTGGCTTACGTATATTAGGTGGTCGCAATGGTCAAAGAGATTGCACGGCAGGTAGAGATCCCAGAGGGAGTTGCCGTCACAATAGATGGGAGCACAATAACAGCTAAGGGGCCAAAAGGCGAGGTCACCAGGCAGCTGTGCTATCCCATGATAGATATCACCAAAGAGGATTCTCGACTGATCGTGAATTCCAGGCTCGACAGAAAGCAGCACCGGGCAATGGTAGGAACTCTGGCAGCCCATATCGGCAACATGATCGCGGGCGTCAGCCGGGGTTTTGAGTACAAGATGAAGGTCGTGTACTCTCACTTTCCCATACAGCTCAAGCAAGCTTCCAACGAGTTGATCATAGGCAATTTCCTGGGCGAGAGAAAGGCCAGATCCGCCAAGATTCTGCCCGGAGCCAAGATCGAGATCGGAAAAGATCAATTAACGATAACAGGCATCGACAAGGAGCAGGTTGGCCAGACTATGGCCAACATAGAGCAGGCTACCAGGGTGCATGGATTCGATATCAGGATATTCCAGGACGGAATATACCTGGTGGACAAGAGGTGACGAGGATGGCAGAGAGGTTGCTGAAAGTGAGAACCAGGCAGAAGTCCAAGAAGCCTGAGTTCAACTTTCATGATTCACATAAAAAGAAGCGGCTTGGCACCAGCTGGCGAAAGCCTCGCGGCCTGCACAACAAGCTCCGGCAGCAGGTAGCTGCAAAAGGCAAGCTGGTCAGGGTGGGCTACGGAAGCCCCAAGGCTGTCCGGGGTTTTCATCCCTGCGGCCTTCCTGAGATGCTGGTCAATAACGTGGCAGAGCTGGAAAAAGCCCAGGGGGCCGTGGTGCGCATAGCATCCGGCGTGGGCATGAAGAAGCGTCTGGAGATTCAGACAAAAGCGGCGGAAGCGGGAATTAAAATTCTCAATCTCAGGGGAGGTGCCTAGACATGCCAGGCCTTACAACACAGCGACGCCTGGCGGCATCCGAGCTTAAGGTCGGCGAGAGCCGGGTCTGGATCAATCCCGATCCAGAGGTGGCAAGCGAGCTTTCCGAGGCCATTACCAGGGAAGACATTCGCTCCCTGATAGCGGACGGCAAGATCAAAGCCAAGCCCAAGAAGGGCAACAGCCGGGGCAGAATCCGGGCTCGGGCAGTAAAGAGAGCCTACGGACACTGCAAGGGCGCAGGCCACAGAAGAGGGCCCAAAGGCGCTCGGTCCCCGAGAAAAGAGCAATGGATGACCAAGATCCGGGCTCTGCGAAAGAAGCTACGGGAGCTTCGCGCAGGCGGCCAGATAGATCGCCATGCTTACCGCTTGCTCTACCGCAAATCCAAGGGCGGCGAGTATAGAAGCCTCGCCCACATGAACTCGTTTATAAAGGCCAAGGGCCTTGCCAGGGGTGAATAGACTTGGCGACAGGACCTAGATACAGAGTCGCCTTCCGAAGAAGAAGAGAGGGCAAGACCAACTATCACGTTAGATACAAGCTAATACTATCAAAGAAACCCCGAGTTGTTATCAGAAAGAGCAATGCCAACACAATGCTGCAACTGGTGGTAGCGGAGCAGATTGGTGACAAGACTCTTCTGACGGTCAATTCCCGGGAGCTGCAGAGCTTCGGATATACCTTCAGCAAGGGCAACTTGCCGGCTGCTTATCTGACCGGCCTGCTCTTCGGCAAGAGGATGCTGGCCCTGGGCATTGATGAGGCAATTGCGGATATCGGTCTGCATGCATCTACCAAGGGCAACAGGATCTATTCAGCCATAAAAGGAATCGTTGATGCGGGCGTAGATTTGCCCCATAGCGATGAGATTCTGCCTGATGAGGAGAGAATCTCCGGCCAGCACATAAAGGATTACACCGGAGCAGATATCGTGGCCCAATTCGAGCAGGTTCGAGAGAAGATACTGGGGTGAACTTATGGATCGGAAAAAGAAGCGTGATTTTTACCAGGAAGAGTGGGTCCCCAGGACAAGGCTGGGCAAGCTCGTCTTTGAGGGCCAGGTAACTTCCTTCGATGAGGCTATTGCCTCGGGTCTGCCCATTAAGGAGGCAGGCCTGATAGATGTGCTGATACCCGGACTTGAGGATGAGGTTCTGGATATCAACATGGTTCAGAGGATGACCGACTCGGGAAGGAGAGTCAAATTCAGAACCACAGTAATAGTAGGAAACAGGGATGGCTATATAGGCCTGGGCGAAGGAAAAGATGTCCAGGTCGGAAAGGCCATCAAGAAGGGCATAGATAATGCCAAGCGCAATATCATGAAGGTAAACCGGGGATGCGGCAGCTGGGAATGCGGCTGCGGCCAGGCTCATACTGTGCCCTATCAGGTAGTGGGCGAATCCGGAAGCGTTAGAGTGGTTCTCATTCCAGCGCCTCGCGGTCTGGGCATAGCCGCCGGTGAAACATCCAAGAAGGTCATGGATATGGCTGGCATCAAGGATGTCTGGACAAGAACAGCAGGCTCGACCAGGACGACCATCAACTTCGCCAAGGCCACCTACAATGCACTCATCAATACCGTAACAGTGAGGGCTTGAAGATGTTTGCCATTGTGAGATTGAGAGGTGAGGTGAACCTTCGGCCTGATATCAAGTCCACCTTAGCGATGCTGCATATCAACCGGGTTAATCACTGCGTCGTCGTCCGGGAGGATGAGCATTACCGGGGCATGATCCAGAAGGTCAAGGACTACGTAGCCTGGGGGAACATTGACGATGACACTCTCGCCATGCTCCTCGAGAAGCGTGGGCGAATGAGCGCTAACCGACGGCTGACTGAGCAGTTTCTGAAGGAGAACACATCATACCGCTCCTTCAAGGAACTGGCCGGTGCCATCACTTCCGGCAAGACAAGCCTGAAAGACCTGCAAATCAAGCCTATATTCAGGCTGCACCCTGCCAGAAAGGGCCTGAAGACCATCAAGAAGACTGCGCAACAGGGCGGAGATCTTGGTTTTCGCACTGATCTGGCAGATCTTATCAAGAGGATGAGGTAAAAACCATGGTTAGACCAAAGACAAAGGAGAGGAGAGGGCATAGAACCTATCACGGCAAGCACAAGAATATGCGCGGCGGTGGAACCCGTGGCGGCCGTGGAGATTCCGGGAAGTGCAAACACCACTTCATGCGCTCCATGCTTCTTGGTACCGCTATGGGCAAGCACGGATTTGTGAAGCTGCCTCTCGCTGAGAAGCTCGAAGTGGTCAACGTGGACGTGGTGGATCAGATGGCAGGACCGGATGGCAAGATTGAACTTTCCGAGATGAAGGTGCTGGGTCGCGGAAAAGTGACCAGGACGCTTAACGTCAGCGCTGCTGGATTCACTGCGACAGCCAAGAGCAAAATTGAGGCTGCTGGTGGTCAGGCAGTAGTAGTATGAACCAGCA
>DAONES010000039.1:0-17402 GCA_035403205.1 Methanothrix sp.
TGCTGGAGATGGCCAACATCCGGGAGCAGTGCTCCTGGGTGCACATGGACCAGCCAGCCATGGCCACCGAGAAGGCCAAGGACCTCATTGCCATGGGCGTGGCAAAAGCGGCTTTGCTTCAGCCGCTTGAGCCGGAGAGCATACCGGTCAGCAAAGATGTCCTGGTCATTGGCGGAGGTGTAGCCGGGATCGCTGCCGCTCTGGATCTGGCAGACGCGGGACTGCATGTCTTCCTTGTGGAGCGCAGGCCCACCATCGGCGGCTACATGGCACTGCTTACCGATGTCTTTCCCACCAACGACTGCTCAATCTGCGTCCTGGGACCAAAGATGTCCGAGGTCTACAATCACCCCAATATCACTCTCATCACCTACGCTGAGATCCTTGGTGTGGAGGGCAGCGTAGGCAACTTCACAGTCTCGGCAGTCCGCCAGGCCAGATACGTGGACGAAAAACTCTGCAAGGGCTGCATCAGCGAGTGCTCGAGCGTCTGCCCGGTACAGGTGCCAAGCGAATACGATTTTGGCATCGGCAAGAGAACGGCAATTTATGTTCCATATCCACAGGCTGTACCGCTGGTGGCATGCGTAGATGCAAAAGCCTGCATAGGCTGCGGACGCTGCGCAGAAGCCTGTCCGGCCCAGGCAGTAAAGCTGGATCAGGAGCCCCAGGATTTTAAGCTGAATGTTGGCGCCATAATCGTCGCCACCGGCTGGCAACCGTTCGATGCCACGCGCAAGGAGGAGTACGGATTTGGCAGGTACAGGGATGTGATCACCACCCTGCAGATGGAGAGGATGCTCAATGCCTCCGGGCCGACAAAAGGTGAGGTTGTCCGACCCAGCACCGGCAAGATCGTCGGGTCCATCGCTTTCCTTCAATGCGTCGGATCGCGTGATTCGAGCGTTGGAAACAATTATTGCTCCCGCGTCTGCTGCATGGCATCTCTAAAGAATGCCCAGCTGGTAAAGGAGAAGTATCCCGAGACCGATATCACCATCTACTATATCGACATCAGGGCCTGCGGAGAGGGCTATGAGGAGTTCTACGTCCGGGCCCAGAAGCTGGGCATCAATTTTGTTCGCTCCCGAGTCTCCTGTATCGAGCAGGTGGACGGCGACCTCTTCCTGGTCTTTGAGGATACCCAGACCGGGGAGATGAAGAGGGTCAGGCATGACCTGGCAGTCCTGTCCGTGGGCCTGGAGCCGGATAAGAAGGCGGATGTCCTGGGCAATCTCCTGGGACTCTCCCGAAGGCCGGACAGGTTCTTTGAGATCGCCCATCCAAAGATGAGGCCGGTGGAAGCGCATATCGACGGAGTCTTCATTGCCGGATGCGCCTCCGGCCCCAAGGAGATTCCCATATCCATCGCCCAGGGAAGCGCGGCAGCGGCAAAGGCAATCAAGCTCCTGCACAGAGGAATGCTGGAGCTGGAGCCCACATCGGCTTACGTGGACCCGGACAAATGCATCCAGTGCAAGCTATGCGTCGATACCTGCCCCAAGAAGGCCATATCTGTGAAGAGCCCGGCTTACGTGGATGAGGCGGCCTGCAAGGGATGCGGCTCCTGTGCAGCCGCCTGTCCTGCGGACGCCATTAACATGCGCTTTTTCTCGGACGAGCAGATCATGGCCCAGGTGCGGGCAGCCACGGCGGTGAAGAGGGAGTTTCCACTGATCGTAGCCTTTCTCTGCAACTGGTGCAGCTATGGAGCCGCCGATCTGGCTGGAACCTCGCGCATTCAGTATCCGACCAATGCTCGCAACATCAGGGTGATGTGCTCGGCGCGGGTTGACCCGAGCTTCGTCCTGGAGGCCCTGCGCCGTGGCGCTGATGGGGTGCTCATAGCCGGTTGCCGCATCGGCGAGTGCCACTACCGGGATGGCAACTACCAGGCCCTGCAGAGGGTGAATGTGCTCAAGGGCGTTCTGGAGAAGATCGGCCTTGATCCGGGTAGGGTCAAGATCGTCTGGTGTGCGGCCAGTGAAGGAGAGATCTATGCCAAGGACCTCAGGGAATTCATTGGCGAGCTGAAGGCTCTGGGACCAATCGGAACGGAGCTGAAAAAGAAACCGGCTGTGGATATGGCTAAGGGGAAGAGCGCTGGAAATAACGCGGAAGAGAGTCCTGAAAAGAGCGCGGAAACGAGTACGGAGAAGAATGTGGCGAAGAGTGAGGAGGATGCACCGGCATGATGGAGATAGAAAAAGACATGGATGTGCAGGGCACTCACATTCTGGCCAAACAGAAGACCAAAGAGAGAGAAATCGTCCTCGATTACGATTATGAGAAGTGCGCCGGCTGCTCGATCTGTGTCGACATCTGCCCGAAGAAGGCATTGCAAGAGGGGCCGTTGCAGGAGATCGCCAAAGGCCTTGATGCCCCGGCCGTGCTCATCGATCTGGATGCCTGTGCCTTTTGCGGAATGTGCGTCAACTTCTGTCCCACGAAGGCCTTCAAGATGACGGTGCGGGATATCAAGCCCTCACCGGAACCGGCTGAAGCGGCAATAGCTCCGGAGGCCCAGGCATGACCGATCCAACTCATGAGGAAGATGCTGGCGGAGATGCCAGCAAAGCAGTTGATGGGAAGGAAAAGATCGTGGATTTCATCCGCCAGGAGCAGTATCCCAGGCTTCTGGCAGAGGCCCAGCCTAACGAAAAATGCCTGCCATGCCTGCTCTGCGAGCCGGTCTGCCCTACTGGTGCCATAAAGGTCACATTCAATAAAACTCGCGAGGACTACGGGCCGCTGCGTTCGGGAATAAAAGGAAAGATTGATGTTGATTCTGAAAAGTGCAACCTCTGTGGCCGATGCGCCAGATTCTGCAAGGCATTTCTGCTCCTGGACAGGGATGCAACAGAGAGGGCGAAAGATCCCCGGAACCTCAAGCCCTATGAGCAGCTTTTAGTGGACGAGGAGCTTTGCGACTACTGTGGCCTGTGCGTCTCCCTTTGCCCTGAGGAGGCGATAGCAGTTGAAGGTGAGCCATTAATCATCGAACCATCCGAGACCTCAGATGGCAAAACAAAGTTTGAGGGCAAGATTGAGGTCGACCGGGATCTGTGCATCGGCTGCGGCAAGTGCGCCCAAATCTGCCCATACGAGGCAATGGATATCAAGAAGCCCTTCGAGGGCGAGATCAGGCTGATTGAAAAGAACCTGGTCCGCTGTGATCCACTGGGCTGCCAGGCCTGTTTCAATGTCTGCCCTGCCAAATGCTGGTATGTTGATGAGCGGGGAAAGGCTGCGCCTGTCAAGGACCAGTGCATCTTCTGCGGAGCGTGCGAGAAAGCCTGTCCCGTCTCGGCCATACAGGTTGAGCGGTCGGATGTCAGGCACACGGAGATAAAGGAGACGCCCTGGGCAGAGGAGTGGAAGCAGGCCATCTCCGCCATAAAGACCGGCGAGCGCCAGCGTCCGGATGTGAGCGGGGCGGTCTCCCCGCCGGAGATTGAGCGCCAGCCGATGCCTGCTCCAGAGAAGCCAAAGATCGATGAGCAGCTTCTGCGGCTGGTGGATGAGGCCCTGGCGCCCCTGGATGATTTGCTGAAGAAAGCGAAGGTTCGGCAGATTCTGGAAAAAGAGCCGCCTGAAGAGGCAAGCCGCAAGATTGTGCAGCGTCTGCAGAAAGAGAAGGAAAAGGAGGCTGGATCGAAATGACCGGAGACGAGCAGTTCAAGAGAGAGGTTCTGAGGCTGGCCGGAGAGGAGGTTTTGACCTGCATGCAGTGCGGCACCTGCTCAGCAAGCTGCCCCACAGCAGATCTCATGAATCCCAGCATCAGAAAGCTGATAAAGCTCTGTCTGGAGGGAAAGAAGGATGAGTCTCTGCATAACGATACTATCTGGCTCTGCACCTCATGCCTGCTCTGCACGGTTCGCTGCCCGCGGGGCATCCGGCCCAAGGCGGTGGTCTCGGCTTTAAAAGATATTGCGGAGCGGGAGGGGCAGCGGAATAAGGACGCTGCCTATGAGAAATTCTTCCTGGAGCAGATCAGCGACTACGGCCGCATCGCGGAGCTGCCGCTAACCGGCCAGTTCCTGCTCGTCTTTCCCCAGGGGGCGGTGCAGTCCATGCAGATGGGCCTGGAGCTTCTGGCCAAAGGCAAGATCGGATTGGAGACGGAGAGGATCATGGGCAGAGATGAGGTCAAGAGGATCGTCGAGGAGCTGAGGAGAGCATGAAGCTGGCTTACTATCCGGGATGCGTCTCCAAGTCTACAGGAAAGGAGATGGACGCCTCCACGCGGGCGGTCTGTGCCGCTCTGGGAATTGAGCTGGAAGAACTCGATGACTGGAACTGCTGTGGGGCGACGCACGTCTCCAATGAGCTGGTGGCCACGGGTCTTTCCGCCCGCAACATGGCCAGAACGGATCTGCCGATCATGACAAGCTGCTCCATCTGCTACAGCAACCTGCGCGCCGCGGCGCAGAGGCTGGAGGACATCGGGACACGGGAAAAGGTGAACGCCGTTCTGGAAAAGAAGTACAGCGGCTCCAAGATTCGCCATGCGCTTGACGTCATCCTGGAAGCTCTGGCCGAGGATGACGAGAGGATCGTGGTGCCACTCAAAGAGCTGAAGGTTGCTCCCTACTACGGATGCCTGCTGACGCGCCCGGCAGGCCAGTACAGCCCGCAGTTTCCCGTAGTTCTGGAAACGCTGATCCGCAGGCTTAAGGCTGAGCCGGTGGACTTCCGGCTCAAGACCGCTTGCTGCGGCGGGCCGATATTCATGCCCCAGGAGAAGGCGGCGGATGATGTCGCCTTCCGGATTCTGGCCGAGGCAAAGCGTGCCGGGGCGGAGGTTATTGTCACCGTCTGCCCGCTCTGCCATCTGATGCTCGATGCCAAGCAAAAGGTGCTGGAGGGCAAGCACGGGGAGAAGATCGAAATTCCAGTGCTCTATGTGACCCAGCTGGCCGGAGTGGCCCTGGGCCTGGGGCCGGAGGAGCTGGGGCTGATGATGAATTCCGTGTCACCGATGGCGGTGGTGGAGAGGGTGTACGAGAGATAGGCGAGAGGAAAATTATCAAATATTTATTTCATTATGCCATGTAGCCAATAGTCTTATCTCTAATGATTTTAATGAATTTGACTAGGCTAGGAGACTAAAATGAGTCAAGTAAGTATCCATGGGGCAGAAAAGAATGTTTTTAAAATATTTAATGACGAGTATGCATTTACTATACCCCTTTACCAACGTCCTTATTCATGGACTACCGAACATGCCGGTGATTTGCTTGACGATTTCCTAGGATTTATTCGAAACGAAGGAAACGTCGAAATAAAAGATATGAAACCTTATTTCCTAGGTAGCATAGTACTTATTAAAGGAGAAAGCCCTGATTCCAAAATAGTTGATGGACAACAGAGGCTAGTTACTCTTACAATACTATTATCTGCCTTAAGACATACGATTCAAGGAGATTATGCAAAAGGAATTACCAAATATATTTACGAAGAAGGCGATAAATTAATTGGAACGCCGGATCATTTCAGGATTACGTTGCGCGAACGTGATGCTCCATTTTTCCAAAAGTATATTCAAGAAACTAATGGTATTAAAAAATTAATAGAAAGTGACTTGGAAGAATTTTATGGGGAAAAAAATAGCATTTCAGATACTATGCAAAATATATATGATAATGCTCGCTTATACGTAAGTCATTTAGAGGCTTTAAGTGAAATAGAACGAATTAATTTGGCTTCTTTTTTGCTAACTAAGTGTTATTTAGTAGTTGTTACAACTCCTGATTTTGACTCTGCGTATAATATTTTTTCAATTCTCAATAATAGGGGCCTAGAGCTTACTTTTACAGATATTTTAAAAGCGGATCTAATAGGAAAAATTTCACCTAGGGATCAGGAAAAGTATGCTCAGTGGTGGGATAATACAGAGGAAATGCTTGGAAGAGATCTTTTCCAAGAGCTATTTTCCCATATTAGAACGATAAATAGGAAAATAAAACAACAAGATACTGTTCTAAAAGAATTTAAGAAATTTGTACTTAATAACGTCGATTCCAAAGAATTTATCGATAATGTCGTCGCCCCCTACTCCAACGCATTTTTTATAATAAAAAATTCAAAATATATGTTAGGCGATGGTTCTTTTGAAGATTTAAATTCATTACTAAAATGGCTTAATAGAATCGATAACTCTGATTGGGTGCCTCCAGCAATGACTTATTTTTCGAAGAATTGGAAAAATCCTGACAAATTAGCCCACTTTTTTGGAGATTTGGAGCGTCTAGCAGTTTGTCTTCTTATTCTACATGCAAATATCAATAAAAGAATGGAGCGTTATAGCCCTCTATTATCTGCGATCGAGAAAGACGAAGACCTCTTCAATCCAGCTTCTCCATTGCAGCTGACAATGCAAGAACGGAGAGAATGTCTGCATATACTTAATGGAGATATTTATTCAAATAAAAAAGTGCATAAAGACTTGGCACGTTATGTTTTGCTTAGATTAGATACGATTTTATCCGAAGGATCTGCTGTTTATGATTATCCAATTGTCACAGTGGAGCATGTATTACCACAGAACCCAGCACCTGGCAGTATCTGGGAAGAATGGTTCTCAAGCCAAAAAGAGCATAAGAAATATGTGAATCGACTAGGCAACTTGGTATTGCTTTCTCGGAAGAAGAATAGTGGAGCAAGCAATTATGATTTTGAAAAAAAGAAGTCATCTTATTTTGCTACCCGCAAAGGAATTTCTCCGTTTGTTTTAACTACAAAAATTTTAGAAAATAACGAATGGACTCCAGAAGTTATAGAATCCAGGCAGGATGAACTCATTGGAATCCTGAAAAAAACATGGCGTTTATAAAAGCATCTAACTCGGCTAATGAGCGAATTACCTGGAATCAATCACTATGCTGGTAAAAATTTAATAGATCATTCCATATTGGCATCAAGGAAAAATTCGACCAAAAAGACACGCCTTGAGGTATTCCTAGATGCAGATGCCTCTAGCAGACTCTAGATCGATACGGTAGTTACTGCTCCTTGAAGATATCCTATGGTCTAGGGCCAAAAGCAGAGATTGACTCAAGCACCATGTCCAGGTGCTATCCGAAGACCGGCGACCGCCACTCCACAGAATGCGTTGATACCATTTTTCGGCTGCACTTTCGCCCATAGTTCCGGGCTGAAACCAGTTCGTATGGCCGCCGTTCTGCATGACCGCGCCATCCTCTGCAGAAATACCTCCCAATAGTCAAGAGCCTGAAGGTTAGCGATAACAATAGCCTCCACTCTCCCCCCACCTCCGACCCTGCCAGCTATAAGTTCCCGCCCTGCCACCTGCGAAATCATGTACCAGTGGAACCCCAGCGATTACGAGCGGAATTCCTCCGCTCAGGAGCGCGCCGCGGAAGCCGTTATCTCCCGGCTGAATCTGAGGGGAGACGAGCATATCCTGGATATCGGCTGCGGAGATGGCAAAGTCACCGCCAAGATGGCCGCCCTCGTTCCCCGAGGCCGGGCTACTGGAGTAGACAGCTCTCCAGAGATGATCGACTTTGCTCAAAAGAGGTTTCCGCCCGCCGAATATGCCAATCTGAGATTCGAGCGCGCTGACGCTCAGAACCTCACCTACAGTGGCAAGTTTGACATGGTAGTATCCTTTGCCTGCCTGCACTGGATTAAAGACCACCTGGCAGTTCTCAAGGGCATCGAGCGCAGCCTCAAGCCCGGCGGCAGGATGCTCATCCAATGCGGCGGCAGGGGCAGCGATGACGATATCTTCGCTCTGTCGAGGAGGATCATTAAAAACGACAGATGGGCCAGATACTTCCAGGGCTACAGCAATCCCCACGGCATTTACGGGCCGGATGAGTATCATGCCTGGCTGCCTCAGGCGGGCCTGGAAGAGATAAGGGCAAGCGTGACGGTCAGAGATATGCTCTTTCCAGGAAAGACGGGCCTGGAGGGCTTTATTCGCACTACCTGGCTCTCCCTCACAAGCTGCATTCCCGAGGAGATGAGAGAGCAGCTGATCGCCGAGATCGCCGATCGATACCTGGAGCTTCGCCCGATGGAAGATGGCGTTGCCAAAGTGGGGATGAGTGTGCTGGAGGTCGAGGCCAGGCGGCCGGAATGATGCCGGAAACAAGGGTGCAGGAATGGTCTAGGTCCCTGCAACCAGTCCTGAGAAAAAAAAGATGGAATGATCTAAGCGTCGCAGTGATCATCCCATTCGACAATCTGTTTTCCGCCACACGCTTTCGAACAGGGTTGAGTCTGGTCCCTGCATGCATGACAGCCTTCTGCCCAGCTCCAGCAGAACGGCACGCCGTCTAGGTAAGCACAATCCCTGTCCTCACCTTTTGCAAAGCAACATACGCTGCCAGGGGGACAACTGTCGATAAACAGAGATACTGCTCCAAATGTCTCAGGCAGAGCGCTATCGGCTCGCTCGTTAAATGCTGCATAGCTGAGGTTCGGCTCCTTAAGGAAGCTGACATTGTAATGGAGAGTATGGTTTATGCGGTCGTATTTGGGATCGAGCAGCTCGACAACAGCCACATCCTCTTTCTCATCAGCATCTAGAATCTCAATGGCGGCATTTGGCGGATCATTAGACGAAATGCAAGAACCATCCAGGAATTTCTGCATCTCTACCTGGACCACAATCCTTTCTGGCCTGTCCGAAAACGCAATGGTTTGGGGAACGACGCCGGTTAGAGTCAGATTGTAACGGTTCTCCTCTCCTTCAATCGGGACCAAGCTGCCGGCCTGGGCATTTTGGACGAACATGAAGCTGGTCGATTCTGCAGTTTCATCAGCTACGGTTGCATTTTCTGTATTCAAATCATTCTGCGCCAGTATATTCGTGCTGGAAAAAGCAAAAAATAAAAACACCAGCATTAAACTAGCAAAACATCTTCTGGCTGAAGGAATTTTCATAAAATTCTTTAATAGCATTATTAATTTATAGCTTTTTCGCCTTTCTCCGGCACTTGCAGGGCATCGATTGTTTTCTGGACTCTACAGTCATAACTTTTCATAAATATCTTTATATATTAGTTCCGCCTGTAAGGGAGGCTTCATGAAGATCGGCCTGAATGGGCATTTTTCCATTCATCCAGTCTTCCAAGAGGGATTAAGAAATGAGATCAATTCAAGGCCTGCTGCAAGGAGATATCACTTCCGTCTCCAGCAAGCTGACGCCAGAGGTGGCCAGGTCCACCGTCTGTCCGGTCAGAAGAGCAGATGCCTATGTGTTGGCGGTAATAGATTCTTCAAACCAAAGCCGTTCTGTTTTAGTGCAAAGTAGTAAATAAATTTTGATGAGATTAGAATACTATCATAGCGCAACAGGCTATCATAGTATTAAACCGCATATTTAATAGTGTAAATTAACGATGGTTAATAAAGGTGTTACTGATGATAACAGAATTTGCTTATGTAGCATTCCTGCTGGCAGCAATCCTGGCTCTGGCAGCGCCGACCGGAAGGTATATTGCCAGAGTATTCGGCGGCGAAGAGACATGGCTCTTTCCATTGATTAGGCCTATTGAGTTGTGGTTGTACAGGATAGCAGGAATCGATGAGAAGAAAGAGATGTCCTGGAGGACTTATGCAATGTCCGTGGTGATCATAAACATCCTCGGAATACTGGCCCTTTTCGTGCTCCAGGAGTTGCAGGGCATTCTGCCCCTGAACCCTCAGGGCCTGGGAGCCGTTTCCTGGGATACCGCTCTGAACACTGCCGTCTCCTTTGCCACCAACACCAACTGGCAATCCTACAGCGGCGAGCAGACGATGAGCTACCTGACTCAGATGCTGGGACTGACTGTGCAGAACTTCTTTTCCGCTGCCGTCGGATTGGCCGCGGCCATGGCAGTCATCAGAGGCTTCATTCGCAAGGATGCCGACCAGATCGGAAACTTCTGGGCGGACCTCACCAGGGCAATCCTTTATCTGCTCCTGCCTCTGGCAGTCGTATGGGCTCTATTGCTATCATCCCAGGGCGTCATTCAGACGCTTGGCCCCTATGTCATCGCCCACGGCCTTGAGGGAGCGGAGCAGACGATCGCCGTCGGGCCGGTGGCCTCGCAGGAGGCCATCAAGTTCCTGGGAACCAACGGAGGCGGCTTCTTCAACAGCAACTCTGCCCATCCGTTTGAAAATCCCACTCCCATAACGGATTTCCTCCAGGTGCTGGGAATGCTGCTCATTCCGGCATCACTGCCTTTTGCCTTCGGGTCGATGATAAAGAACCAGCGGCAAGGTCGGGCCATATTCGCATCGATGCTGCTCCTCTACCTCATGGGCCTCGGAGCAGGCCTCTGGGCTGAGACAGCCGGAAGTCCGTTTCTGGAGAGCGCCGGAGTTGCCGGCGGAATGAACATGGAGGGCAAAGAGACCCGGTTCGGCGTAGTTCCCTCTCTGGTATTCGCCCAGTCCACTACCGTCACATCCTGCGGAGGCGTTGATAGCATGCACGACAGCCTGATGCCGCTCACCGGACTGGTCCTGCTCTTCAATATGGCCATCGGCGAGGTGATCTTCGGCGGCGTGGGAGTCGGACTGATAGGCATCTTCTTCTATGCCATAATGACCATGTTCCTGGCCGGACTGATGGTGGGAAGAACTCCTGAACTATTCGGCAAGAAGCTCGAGCCCTTCGAGATGATCATGGCGGTCGTTGGCCTTTTGGCCCCATCTGTGGCCTTGCTCACTCTGGCTGCCATCTCCATATCTCTGCCTCAGGGCATGTCAAGCCTGAACAACGCCGGACCGCATGGCCTCTCTGAGATTCTCTACGCATTTGCATCCGCCTGCGGAAATAACGGCTCAGCTTTCGCGGGCCTTAACGCCGGCACGGTCTTCTACAACCTGACGACCGCTCTGGGCATGCTGGTGGGAAGATTCTCAACCATTCTTCCCGCTCTGGTCCTGGCAGGATCTCTGGCCAAAAAGAGAATTGTTCCAGCCAGCTCTGCCACTCTGCCGACGGAGGGCTCTCTCTTTGTGATCATGCTTGTGGGCACAGTCATAATCGTGGGCGCGCTGACCTTCTTTCCGGTGTTCGTGCTCGGACCGATACTGGAGCATCTGCTCATGCAGACAGGAATGACATTTTAAGGGCTATCTCAGGAGTTATTATATGAAGACAGATAAAACCAACCTCTGGCAGTCCGACCTGATGCTTCAGGCAGCCACCGGCTCAGTTGGAAAGCTCGATCCACGGAAGCTCTGGAGAAATCCGGTGATGTTTGCCGTGGAGATTGGCGCCATTCTGACGACGCTGATCACGGCAAGCGATATCATCCACCACGAAGCCACATCATTTGATGCCCAGATCAGCATCTGGCTTTGGTTTACCATACTGTTCGCCTGCTTTGCAGAAGCACTGGCCGAGGGCCGCGGCAGAGCTCAGGCCGAGACGCTCCGCCATGCCAGAAGCGAGGCTGCCGCCAGACGTCTTCTTCCCGATGGAAGAGATGAGCAGGTATCGGCTCTTGCGCTATCCAGGGGAGATAGGGTGCTGGTGGGCGATGGCGAGATCATTCCCAGCGACGGCGAAATCATTGAAGGCGTCGCCCTGGTCGATGAGTCCGCCATTACCGGAGAGTCTGCACCAGTGGTCCGCGAGGCAGGCGGGAGCCTTTGCGGAGTCACTGGAGGCACTCGCATTCTCTCCGGAAAGGTCACAATTCTCATCACCGCCGGACCGGGAGAGACCTTCCTGGACCAGATGATAGGAATGGTAGAGAGCGCTAAGCGCCAGAAGACTCCCAACGAGCAGGCACTGGAGATCCTGCTCCTGGGGCTAACTGCCCTCTTCATCGTAGTAGTGGTGAGCCTGGAAGCATTCGCAGGATACATGGGCCTGGGAATATCCATTACTGTCCTGGTAGCCCTTCTGGTTTGCTTGATGCCGACAACCATCGGCGGCCTTCTGCCGGCTATCGGCATCGCCGGAATGGACAGGCTCCTTTCCCATAACGTCATCGCCCTGAGCGGCAGAGCAGTCGAGGCTTCCGGAGACGTGGATGTGGTGCTGATGGATAAGACCGGCACCATCACTCTCGGAAATAGAATGGCGACCGAGTTCATCCCCGCAGAGGACGAAAAGACTAAAGAGCTTGCTGATGCTGCCATGCTCTCTTCTCTGGCTGATGAGACCCCGGAAGGCCGGAGCATAGTCGATCTGGCCAAAGAAGAGCTGGGCATTAGGGGCAGAGATATTCGAGCCCCGGATGGCTCGTCCTTTATCCCATTCAGTGCCGAAACAAGGATGAGCGGAATTGACTGGAGCGGCCGGGAGATACGAAAAGGCGCCCATGATGCCATTTTGGAGTATGTGAAAAACCGGGGAGGAAGCATGCCGGAGAGCATCCGCGCAGCGGTAGACAGCATCGCCAGAGATGGCGGTACACCCCTGGTAGTTGCCGAGGGCAGCCGGGTGCTCGGGGCGGTGCGGCTCAAGGATGTGCTCAAAGAGAACATCAAGGAGCGGCTCTCCCATCTGCGCATGGTCGGCATTCGATCTGTGATGATCACCGGCGACAATCCGACCACCGCTGCAGCCATAGCAGCCGAGGCGGGAATAGACGATTTCATAGGTCAGGCTCGCCCCGAGGCCAAGCTGGAGGCCATCCGCAAGTACCAGAGGGAGGGCCATCTTGTGGCCATGATAGGGGACGGAACCAACGATGCACCAGCCCTGGCGCAGGCAGACGTCGCCGTAGCCATGAACGCCGGAACTCAGGCTGCGAGGGAAGCAGCTAACATGGTCGACCTGGACTCGAATCCCGCGAAGCTCCTGGACATCGTTGAGATCGGAAAGCAGATCCTCATTACCAGGGGGGCTCTGACCACATTCAGCGTGGCAAACGATGTCTCCAAGTACTTCGCCATCATACCGGCCATATTTGCCGCGGGCTATCCGGTGCTGAGCATTCTGAACGTCATGCAGCTGACAACGCCCACAAGTGCGGTTCTGTCGGCGATCATCTTCAACGCCATTATCATTCCCCTGCTGATTCCTCTGGCCCTGAAGGGCGTCAGGTACCGGCCGACTACTTCCGCAGAGCTCCTTTCCCGCAACCTGCTGATCTACGGCCTGGGAGGACTGATAGTGCCGTTCATCGGCATCAAACTGATAGACATGATGATAGTAATATTGCACTTGGAGTGAGGAGCGATGAAAGATATTGCAGAGCAAGCAAAGCCGGCAGCGCTGCTGTTCCTGGCCTTTTCCATTATCACGGGCATAGTCTATCCGCTCCTGATAACAGGAATACTCCAGACTGCCATTCCTGAGCAGGCTGATGGAAGCCTGATCACCGTTGACGGCAAAGTCATCGGCTCCGAGCTCATCGGCCAGAGCTTCACTGGAGAGGCTTACTTTCACAGCCGGCCTTCCGCAGCAAGCTATGCTGCCAATGGGTCTGCTGCCAGCAACCTCGCTCCCAGCAGCTCACGTCTCATAGAAGAAGTGCGCCGCAGAGCAGAGAAGGTCCGAGCGGAGAACAATCTATCACATGATGCATCAGTTCCCGCTGATCTGGTCCAGGCTTCCGCCAGCGGCCTTGATCCGCATATCAGCATGCAAGGTGCCATGTTGCAGGTGCCGAGGATCGCCCGGGCCAGGGCCATTCCCGAATCGGAGGTGAAGCTTCTGGTCTACCAGAATCTTGAGCCTGCCCAGTTCGGAATACTGGGCCAGGAGAGAATTAATGTCCTCAAGCTCAACCTGGCGCTGGACGGCCTGGCAAAAAAGAGGTGATGAGATGCTTGAAAAGCCTCGCCCTGATCCCGATCTCCTCCTGCGCCGGCTTCAGCAAAAGGAGAAAAAAGCAGAGAGAACGGCCGGCAAGCTCAAAATATTCGTGGGCTTTGCCGCCGGGGTAGGCAAGACTTACCAGATGCTGGAAGAGGCGCAGTCCCTGAAGAGAGATGGAGCTGATGTCGTCATTGCTCTTGTGGAGACTCACGGGCGGCATGAGACGGAATCGCTCTTGGAGGGCCAGGAGATTGTTCCCCGTCTCAGGATTGAGCATGGGGGGATAACCCTGGAGGAGATGGATCTGGACGGTGTGCTGGCTCGCCATCCGGACATCGCTCTGGTGGACGAGCTGGCCCACACCAATGCGCCAGGCACCCGTCATGCCAAGCGATACCAGGATGTGGAAGAGCTTCTGGCAGCGGGAATTGCCGTCTACACAACCATGAACATCCAGCATGCGGAAAGCCTGAACGACATCGTCTATCAGATCACCGGGGTCCGGGTCCGGGAGACCGTGCCGGACAGGATTCTGGAGATGGCTGATGAGCTGGAGATAGTCGACCTGCCCCCAGAGGATCTGCTGGCACGCTTTAATGATGGCAAGGTCTACATTCCTCACAAGGCCGAGCAGGCTATGCGTCGCTTCTTTCGAAAGGGCAATCTCCTGGGACTGCGGGAGATCGCCCTGCGCTATGCCGCCAGAAAAGTTGATGAAGACATGCGCTCCTACATGGACCGGCACGGCATCATCGGTCCCTGGCCGGCGGGTTCCAGGCTCATGGTCTGCATCAGCGATAACTCCCTTTCCGAGCGGCTGGTGCGCATAGGCCAGCGCATGGCTGCTGATCTGAATGCCGAATGGTTTGCGGTCTACGTGGAATCTCCTTCCGACAGGCAGTCGTCTCTGCAGGCTCAGGGCCAGCTGGCACGCAACATGCGCCTGGCGGAGGAACTTGGCGCAAAGGTGCAGATTCTCAGCGGGCAGGCAATTGCAGAGGAACTGTTGGCTTTTGCCAGGGCGCAGAACATAACGCTGATGGTCGTCGGCCTGCCGCGCCGCAGGCTATGGAATCGATGGCTCAGGACCTCAGCCGTTAACGAGATCATCAGTGAGAGCGGGCCGATTCATGTGCTGGTCATAGGAAGCACAGAATCTGAGAGCAAAGAAAAAGAGGTGCCAGCGCCTGATGAGGTGATGAGCTGGAGGCCATACTACGGCTGCCTGGCAAGCGTGGCAGCGATGACCGCATTTTGCTGGATATTGCATCCCTGGCTTGGTCTGATCAACACCGCCATGATGCTGCTACTGCCGGTAGTCTACAGCGGAATAACCTGGGGCAGGCGCGCGGGACTTGTGGCTTCGATATCAGCCGTAGCGGCTCTGGATTTTTTCTTTGTCCCGCCCCAATTTACCCTGGCCGTAGAAGACCTCCGCTATTTGCCCATGTTCCTCGTTTTCGTCATTGTGGGAATAGCAACCAGCTTCGTAACCGATCTGGTCAGATGGCAGGGAGAGAATGCCCGCCAGAGGGAGAGGTTTGTCTCCGCCCTCTATGCATTCAGCAGGGAGTTGATGGCAGCCGAAGATCAGGATTCGCTCCTGCGCTATTCTGCTAAGGAGATCTCCGAAGCCTTCCAGTGCGAGGTGATGATACTGCTGCCAGATGAAAACGGAACTCTGGAGGTTCGCGCTCAGATGGGTGAACACATAATCTTCGATGAACGCAGGTTTGGAGTGGCTACCTGGGTCTTTGAGCATGGCCAGCCGGCTGGACGGGGAACAGAGACTCTCTCCTCTGCATCTCTCTTCTATCTGCCTTTGCATGCCAAGGAGGTTACAGTCGGGGTTATGGGAGTAAGCCTGGGTGAGTCCGGAAGGCTTCTCTCACCGGAACAGCGCCGATTGCTGGAGTCTTTTGCCAGCATCATTGCGCTTAGCCTGGGGCGCACTGCGACTGCTCCCACGGTCAACTCCCCGGCATTGAATCGATCATCTTAAGAATGAAACAGAGGTAAGTAACTGGCCATGTCGGCGAGCAAGAAAAGGCAGACAAAAGAGACCCGCATTGAGGTCTTTCTGGAGACCGAAGGCAAGGGAAAAATCCTGATTGACACGCAAATACCGCTTCTCGATGAGATCCTCTCAGCCCTGGCCAGGGGCACAGGATTTGATTTGACCCTCACTGCCAGGGGCGATCTGGAGACCGGCGATCACCACACCACAGAAGACGCCGCCATCACTCTTGGCAGCGCTCTTTCCCAGGAGATCAAAACCGGAATCGGCAGCTCAACCGTCCCCTCAGGCCAGGCGCTGGCCACGGCTGCGGTGCGCTTCGGCGAGCCCGGATACCGGGGGAATTTCGCTTTGCAGTCTCACTCTCTGGGCGGTATGGACCTGGAGAATTTCGGCCACTTCCTGCGCGCCCTAGCCTACAACGCCCGGTTCAACCTCATAATATCCGCAGACGGAGGCGACGACATGAGCAAGATCGAGGCCATGAGCACGGCGCTGGGAAGGGCGATAAAGAGGGCTGCGAGGGATCGTTGAAGCCCGCATGGCGCTTGAGCGCGCCCATACCTTCCCGCAAGCTTAATGCAAAACAGCCAGTAGTCCCAAGCACAATCTCTTAATAAAATATGCCTGCTGCTCCGTGCTGAACTCTGCATCGTCTTAAAAAGAAAAAGCACTATCTCCTGCGCCGGGCAAAGGCGACTGCACCCACCCATGCCCCCGCCAGTGCGGCCAGACAGGCAAAAGTCCCCGGGGCAGGGCTCTTCTTTGCCCCTTTTTCGCTAGCGACAATGGTTATGGTGCCGTTGATGATCCTCTCTGGCAAGAAACCGCTCGTGCCGGTCACATTCAGTCTGATCGTATCATTCTCCTGCGCTTTGCCAGATGCCTCAAAGGTGAGGTTGGAGGCAGTGCACCCTGCCGGGAAGGTGACGCCGATTCTTCCCTGCTTTGCATCAACCTTCCAGGTGGCTTCGCACTCCCCGGTGATGCTCAGGGGCTTGAGCCTGGCGGCATCATAGGTGATGTTGATGACCTTCTTGCCACTGGACGCGGGAGCGAGAAGGGCAACTGTGGCTTTGTCTCCGGCAAACGACCTTGTATTGCCCAGGGAGACATCGCGCATCTCGCCAGCAGTGACATTGAAGTACTGTCCGAAGGTCTGAATGGCATTGACGGCGTTTTCCACCCTCATGCGCAGCTCATACCGGCCCGGGCTGGCACCAACGGCGATGGCATGCGGCTCTAAAGCCTCAAGGCTGCCCCGTAGGGTATGATTGACGTTGTCTGCTGACACCCGGCCATTGATGATATCCATGAACTGCAGAATGCTCTCCCCAGGAACGATCTTGAGATACTTATTTCGAAGGGTATCGTTGGCCAGCATAGCATCGTAATCTATCGTTGTATTGAGCTTCTTGTAACCGCTCCGAGATACATAATAAGCGGACTGGCCATCCGCTATGGCACTTATCCGTCCCTCTGAATCGAAATTCACTCCTACCTGCCTGGGTGGCGCAGCATTATTCAGGAAGAGCATTGCCGGGACTGCGTTGCCGCTGGCATCGAGGACGGCTCTGCCATCATCGCTGAGCACCATCGTCGTAGCATTCCACCTCCATCCAAAGAGCCACATGT
>DAONES010000040.1:0-17216 GCA_035403205.1 Methanothrix sp.
ACATCCTGTAGCTCTAAATCCATGGAAAGTCGCATAGCATTCCTCATAATATGATGGACGTGTGCTTCGCTTGATGGCAAATAAACCTTGTGCAGAGCATGAACAGACCATTGTGGTCAATTTAACCCTGGCTAAATGCTGGACAGTTTGCGCATTGCCTGCTCTACGAAACCGCTAGGCACTTCTGAGATGACATTGGAACCCTGCATAAAAATGACATCAATCGGATTGGACTGATTATCCAGAACCAGCTTTATGGTATAGTCACTCTTGCTGTAGAACAGCTCTTTTCTGATCTCATATTCGCCAACGTAGTTAGCCGATCCCGGATCGTTTCTATACCATCTGTCTCTCGTACCTGCGCTCATGCTGATAATTGGTATACGGCTATAATTGAAATCCTTCGCTGAGATTTCATCGAAGAATTGATCGCTTGTGGTATTTTCGGAGGATGAAGCTGCCTGGATTTCCGGGTAAGCCATTATTCTTATAATTTTATTATCATCGTATTTATCTTTTCCATTATGCAGTCCATCAATGACCTGAACCTCTATATCATTTGCTCCCGTCTTCAGGGCAATTTCCGCGGTATTTTTCGCAGACCAATCTCTTACAATCTGGCCGCTATTCAAAAACCGGTAATAAACCGCATCATTCTCCGGGTCTTTTGCCACGGCCAAAAATGTCGCGAGCTGACTGGAATATACCCTGTCTGTGTCCGGACTCATGCTCTCTATGGATGGCATCCCGTTTACGGCAGAGACGACCTGATCAGCCGCTGATTCAGTGGCTGGCGGTTCTGAATCATCTGGCGTTATGGCTGATGGCTCAGTAGCCGCCGGCCCTGCAGCTGATGGTTCAACTGATGGTTCAGCATTCGCAGTGACGGCAGCAGTCTGAGGCTCGGCAACTTGCGTTTTGACAGGGTTTTGTGTCGCTGCGAAAGGCCCATTTTGCACAGAGACCGCTATCCTGCAATCATCGCTATTTTGGCTGGCATCAGATCCGCTGATTATCATATCTGATTTGGCTGCGCTATCATCTTCCCCCTGAGCATGAACGCTCAACCGACAACTAGCAGCGCTTTTTTGGCCATTTATAAAAACCGCGATAGGATCTATATTTGCAGTGATGCCATGCACATCGCTCACGCTAAGGGTGATTGTGCCTTCATATCCATCAATTCCCTCTATCGTTATCTTAGAGCTATTGATCTCTCCCGGCTTTAGCTGCAGGCTGTTATATTGCGGGCTGATCTTGAAGGATCCATTCCGGCCTTCAATGACCACTATTATCGAGCAATTTGCCGAATAGCCATCCTGCCCGAGAGCATTGACCACAACGTAATATGATGACCCAGGAATTGCGCCGGCGCCTGCATGCAATCTGAGGTTAGATCTGTCGCTCACCGAATATGCAGACAGGTCCGCCATGGGCTCATCCATATCTGCACTAATGATATCTTTTGGATATTTTACTGCGCTTAATTTTATCTTGCCGGTATAATTGTTTATGCCGGTCAATTCAATTGATGATAGTGAATCATTGCCTCTTGCTATTTCTATTATGGATGGGTTGGCTGAGATTGTGAAATATCTGTCCGCTTCGATCTTCAAACTCAAATTGCAATGAGCTGTCCTCCCGTCTGCGCCTGTGCCCAAGATGGAAAAATCATATGTCCCAACCCTGGTTTCGGGTGCGATCTTTAAAAGCAGTCTAGTTTGCGATGCACTAGGCTGCGAGCCTGATGGATCAAAAGCAGGCAAAACTCCCGCTGGAAGGCTCAGAGCCTGAAAAGTGATCGTCTGGACATAATCAGGATTGCGGATTATTTGCACCGGAATCGCAGCTGTTTTGTTTTGCTTCATGGTGATTTCGGCAGTGCTCCCGATCAGCTCGAAAGATCTGGTGGCAACAACTTCTAGATCAATCTCCAGCCTCTCTGTTTCGCCAAAAGGCCCAACACCATAGATAACAATCTTCTTTCTGCCTTCTGTAGCATTATCGTAGGCCAGAAATGTTGCATTCGAATAAAACAGCGGACTTCCTATGCTGGGATTAATCGATACATTCACTCCTGCGGGCACCTCGACGGCATCCAAATGAATTATGCTTAATGGGGTGGCTCCAAGAATGCTATAGCCAAAGCCTCCGCTTATCGTCAAGTTCAGGCTTTGGCATTCGCCTCTGCCGATCTCCAGAGTCTGATTTGCGCCCACCAGGCGGTCTGCAGATAAATGCAAGCCAAACTGCAGAGATAGAAGCACCAGCAATGCCGCCACAGCCGCTGCGCTCAAGAGAAAAGCTTTATGCGTTTTCAGAAATACGCCATCCTGCCGCTTCATAGCATCTTCGCCGCATAGAGTAAGCCAATCTCTCTAAGCGCCTCATCCTCGGGCACCTTCTCCAGCCCCAGCTTCCTTGCCAGTTTCGCTGCCATCTCCACTCCGAAGTAAATCTGCATGCCTTTGAGGCGCAATAGGTGGAGAAATAACTCAACCTCGTGCCTCGATTCATCAAAGAGCTGATCCAGCTGCTTCTTAGCTTCGGGATCATCCTTTATGCTCGATGCCAGTTCCGCAATCCTGGCTCTTAAATTTCCATCGGCAGGACATATCGGAAAATCATTGATCTTTTTCATCTCCTCGCATATGAGCAGATTCATTTTAGACAGATAAAGTGCGGCTATGCAAACCTGCGGTTTGGCGGAATGGATGCGACAGCCTGGAAGAGCAGGATCATAAAAAGGACATGACTCGAATGGTGCCTTTTTAAGCATCCTGGCCGATCCCACAAGCTCGCCCTTCAGCTCATGGGGCCTTGTGTAGTCTTTCATGAACCTTTTTAGGGATACGCCCAGGTGCCGGGCGATTCTGCGGCAGTCCTCTATGCAAACGGCAATGATCTTCTCCTCCCGGCAGCAATGGCCACATCTCTCGCAAACGAACAGCAGGTGCAGTGCGGTGTTTGCCAGGAGATAGGGCTCAAACTCCGAAGAGATCATCTCGTCCATCTCAGCTACGACCCGGTCCATGTTCCTGAGCCCACCATTAGGGACGAGATCTTTCAGAGCCTGCATGGCTTTTATTCCTCGATCGATCTCTTCGCTCAAATCAAGATCACATCCCTGAACATTTCCCTAGCCACCTATAATTGCCGTCTGAAACATTGCCGCCTCAAACCTGGACCCATCTTACGGATATGTTGCCGCCAATCTCGATGACTGCACCGAATCCTTGCCGCAGCTCTCCCACATTGACTACCCTGGTTTTCCCGACGAGGCCTATCCCCCGAGCCTCATGAATATGCCCGCAGAGGAGAAGGTCCGGCTGATACTCTTCCACGAAACGGAGCAGGCTTACCGATCCAGAGCTCTCCCCATTGTAAAGAGTATCCTGCACCCCACGGGGCGGCTGATGGACAATTACCATCTTGATTCTCGCATCGATTATCTTCGGATAAACCGCAGCCAGAGTATCATAAACCTCGCTATCCTGATGATAGTAGCGAGCAGGGTCTCCCAGGCGCCTGGAGTCTCTTGTCACAATTCCCCCCATGCCCAGAAAGCCCAGGTCAGCATGGCGAGAAAAGGATCGGTGGAGCATTCGCAGGCCCGCTTGCATCCACAGATCAGGCACCACATCTTTGTGGTCCATATTCCCAGGAACGATGAGAACTGACGGTCCTAGGCCAGCAAGAGATAGAGCCGCTGGACGGGCCGATTCCTTGCTGCCGCCGTTGTGCAGATCGCCGCAGAAGACTATGAGGTCGGCAAGAAAGCCCTCCAACTTGCTCAGCATATCGATGCGGTCATGCAGGTCCGCCAGCCCCAAAATCCGAAGAGTCTTCTTTGCTACGGCCATACACTACCCGGATAGTTCTAGGCGTCAGGATGATATAAATAGAATACGAGGAGCAAATATGAAGAACTCAATGTTATTACTAACCGGCATTGTATTCCTGCTTAGCATTATTGCGCTGGCATCACATGCATCCGCCGAGTGTGCATCCTGCGAGAAAGAAGGCGACTGGAGCCAGAGCGCCAATGCCTTTATCAATGGACAGCCTATTAGCGATGAGCCGATCCCCTTCGGCCCCAAGGTAGCAAGACAGACCTCCTCGCAATTTGAGAAGCAGGAAAAAGCCGCAGACGCAGCCGGACAGAGCAGTGCTGCTGCCGCAGCAGAGCTGATTCTCAAGAGCATCAATGCTGCTCCTTCCCAGGCATATCAGACAAGCACCGTAAAGATCACTGCCACCTTTGCCCTGAATGGGTCCGCGGAGGACCAGACGGATTTGCAGCTGACTGCAGTAGCAACCATTAAGGACTCGACAGGCAAAGAGGTAGACAAGCTCAACCTGATCAAGACATCAGCAAATGAGTACTCCAAAGACTGGACCGTTAATGTCCCGCCAGGCATCTACAGCGTTGATATCGTTGCCTCATCACTGGAGGCTGCAGGAAACTTCGCCGATGCCACGCAAATCGAGGTAGTTGCCTCAGGAAATGCCAGCTAGGCAATCCTGCGGCCTAAACCTTTTAGAAAGCATTTTTGGAAAAGCAGTGGGAACCGGCTTGCCCTCTGCATTTTTCGATAAGATTTGATAAGATCATGGACTTGACGGGATTCGAACCCGTGGCCTCCGCCTTGCGAAGGCGGCGATCTACCACTGATCTACAAGCCCGACTATAAAGAAAGTGGCTTCAGAGGAGCCCTACCTCTTCCACCTCTACCGATTCTACTCCGGGCACCCTGCGGACCGCGTCCTCGATCTCATCTGGGCTTCTGCCACCCTTATCGTTCATTATCGTAACGACGATCAAGGCCTTCAATCCAAAGGCTATGGGCATCTCCTGAATGGCATGCAACCTGGCAAAGGATGGCACTGCCTTCTTGATCTCTTCGGCGAGCGCTTTCAGATCCAGGTCCGCGCTCTCCGGCATTACCTTCATTCTTACAGCCGCGTCTCCCATCGATCACACCTCACGGTCCTGAGAAGCCACATACTTTGCAGGAATAAACGTTGCTCTGCTTTTTACATTTGTTACATCTGGCGATCACGGTTCCGCAGCTGGGGCAGGGAAATTTCGTCCCGCCTGCGCCGGTCAGCGCGACACCACATGATATGCATTTATCCGGTATTTCTTCCTTCATGTTATCTCCTCCCAGTTGATGTATTTCTCTGTATAAACCTTCCCATAGATGGACCATTCAAAGAGCGAAATCAGGATGAATTTTGCCGCGGCTATTGCCAGCTATATTCCATTCAGCTCCTGATAATAGTGCCGCCTTTGCCGCTCTTCAGGGCCTGGGAAAATTGATGCGCATCGGTGCCCTTGAGCACCCAGATGCTGCTGCCCTTGAGCGGCCCGCAGAGAAGCTCTATGGTGCCATGGTCCACGCAGCTATTGAGCTCCAGCATGCATCTTGCCTGCACCTCGGAGACGACCTTTCCGTCAAGCATCACTCCATCCACATCGGTCGCCTTGATCAGCGGGGCGGAAAGCTGTGCGGCGACCAGGGCGGCCACTGCGTCCGAGGTATAGTCCCAGTTATGCTTAAGACCGCGATCATTCTCAATGAGGGCCTGATAAGGCAAAAGAACCTGAACGCCGCCTGGCTCATTCGGACGGCAGGCCCGCCTGGTGAGAGCGGCACCATTTCCGTCCGCCAGAAGATAAGCATACTGCTCCATGGCAAGGATAGCCATCCAGTGCGCGGCCTCCTGGCTGAGATCGCTGCGGGAGTAGATCTCTCTCACCAGGTCGGCCATGGGACCACCTCCCGGCACAACCAGGAAGCTGTAGCCCTCATCCGCGAGGGCGAGCAGAGCGCCCATGAGCGGCCGGGCGCAGGCAAGGAGGCTTCCTCCCATCTTGAGGACATAAAACGGCATGGCCGCTGTGATTGCGCTGCGCAGTATTCATACTATTTGCTGAAAATTGCCTGCCGAAATCCGGGAAAAATTTTGGACAAAGGCCGATTGGATGTAGGGTAGGGAAGGATCTTGCATTTCATCGACCTTTGCCGTAGAAGCATCCGACTTGAGCCGTAGATAAGCCTTTTGGTTGGCTGGAGGCAAAAGGCAGAGCAATGAGCAAGACAAGCGGAATTGTGACCCCACTTCTGGCAGCAGACACCGTTATCCTGTTTGCTGGAGGCATCGTGCTGATCAAAAGAATAAATCCCCCTTTTAAGGGCTGTTATGCCCTGCCGGGAGGGTTTGTGGAGGTTGGGGAGACGGTTGAGGCGGCGGCGATCAGGGAGGCTCGCGAGGAAACGGGCCTTGATACAGAGCTTCTGGGGTTGGCGGGCATCTACTCGAAGCCAGACCGCGATCCCCGCGGCCATGTGGTCTCGGCGGCGTTTCTTGCCCAGGGCAGGGGCGAGCTTCTAGCCGGATCGGACGCCAGAACGGCTGAGGTTTTTCCCATAAAAAGCCTGCCGCCTCTGGCTTTTGATCACGACAGGATCATCAGCGATGCCCTGTCTCTCGCGAAAAGAGAAAGAGGAAACAATCAAGTTAAAGTAGAGTGATTGAAATTGGCTCATTCATATGGAAGAGATCAGAGAGCTCATCGAAAAGTATGCGCTGCAGAATGCCGTGAAGTACAAAGCCGCACCCAATGCAGGGGCGGTCATGGGCAAGCTCCTGGGCGAACACGCCGAGCTTCGCGCCCGGGCTAAAGAGCTATCCCCTCTGGTTAAAGAGGTTCTGGCGGGCGTGGAGAAGACCGGCCTGCCGCAGTGGCAGGAGAGGCTGCAGGCCATTGCTCCGGAACTGCTGACAGAGCTCTCGGAAAAGAAGGAGCCGGACAAGGGCCTGCCTGCTCTGCAGGGGGCGGAAAACGGCGTAGTGATGCGGTTTGCTCCTAACCCCAATGGGCCGCCGACTCTGGGAAGCGCGCGGGGCATCATCGTCAACTCGGAGTATGTGAAAAAGTACGGCGGCAAGTTCATCATACGCTTTGATGACACCGATCCGGTGAAGAAGCGGCCCATGCCTGAGGCCTACGGCTGGTATCTGGAGGACTGCAAATGGCTGGGCGCAGAGCCGGATCTGGTGATAACCGCCAGCGAGAGAGTTGACAGTTATTATCCCATTGCCGAGGAGCTGATTTCTCGTGGCGGAGCCTACGTTTGCACCTGCTCGCAGGGAGCATTCAAGGAGCATAAGGACAAGGGAATCGAGTGCGTGCACAGAAGCCAGACCGTCGAGCAGAATCTGGATCTATGGCGGCAGATGCTGGACGGCCGCATGGCAGAGGGCGGCGCAGTTCTGCGGGTCAAGACCGACATGCACCACAAAGACCCGGCCATACGCGACTGGCCTGCTTTTCGCATCGTCACCGCATCTCACCCGCTGGTGGGAACGAAGTTCCGGGTCTGGCCGCTGCTCGATTTTGAGTCGGCGGTCGAAGACCACCTGCTCGGCACAACGCACATCATCCGGGGCAAGGACCTGGCAGACAGCGGAAGCAGGCAGAGGTATCTCTACGACTATTTGGGCTGGAAGTATCCCCAGGTCATTCACTGGGGCAGGATCAAGATTCATCAGTTCGGCTCCTTTTCCACCAGCAAGCTCAGAAAGGCTATCGAGGCAGGCGAGTACAGCGGCTGGGACGATCCCAGGGTTCCCACTGTGCGGGCCATCCGTGCCCGGGGCATCCGGCCCGAGGCGCTGCGAAAGTTCATGATCGATCTGGGCGTTGGAGAAACGGACATCTCCATCAGCATGGACTCAATCTATGCCGAGAATCGCAAGATCGTCGATCCCGAGGCCAACCGCTGCTTCTTCGTCTGGGATCCAGTTGAGCTCACGATCGAGGGCGATGTGCCTTCTGTGGCGCACGCTCCACTGCATCCCAGCGATGATCGTGGCTTCCGGGATATTCCTGCAGGAAAGAGGATCTTCATCTGCAAGAGTGATCTGCTCGCCCTGAAGGCAGGAGAGAACATCCGCCTCAAGGACCTGTGCAACATAGAGATCACAAGCCTTGATCCGGCGCAAGCGCGGTTCATGGGCAAGGACATGGGCAAGAGGACCAGGATCATTCACTGGGCGCCCCTGGACGGGCCGAAGGTGCGGGTCCTCAAGCCTGACGGAATGGACGAGGGCGTGGGCGAGGCAGGCATCGCTGAAGAGCTGGGAAAGGTTGTGCAGTTCGAGAGGTACGGATTTGTGCGGGTAAATTCTGTGGGCGAGATGGTAGTAGCGAACTTTGCGCATAGATAGAGTTCATTTCTTTTTTTGCAAAAGGATAAATGGCTGAAAAGGAAATTGATTGCTGATGATTCTCGAGATCCAACTGAGAAATCTGCTCTCCTTCGGACCTGATACTGAACCCTTAGGTCTGAAAAATTTGAATGTTCTCATAGGTGCAAATGGCTCTGGAAAGTCCAATTTCATTGAGGCATTATCCCTGCTTCGATCCGCACCGAACGACATACGTGCGGTCATTCGCCGGGGCGGGGGTGTAAGTGATTGGATCTGGAAAGGAGATCCGGAAGGTATTGCCTCTATCGACGTCGTGACTAAAAACCCTCTCGGAAACATGCCGCTCCGTCATGTTCTCGCTTTTCGAAAAGAAAATCATGCATTCAGCGTGGTTGAAGAAAGAATTGAAAACGAGAAGCCCTATCTGGATTATGAAGAGCCCTATTTCTACTACCATTACAGTGATCGAAATCCGATTATCAACGTCAGGAACAGAGAAGGAGAAGAAAAGACAGAACAACGCAAACTGAAACCTGAGACAATCGACTCGGACCAATCCATTCTGGCGCAGCGACGGGATCCTGAGACATATCCTGAAATCTCTTATCTGGCAGACGCCTATGATAATATTAAGGTATACCGGGAGTGGTATTTTGGACGCAACGCCGTCTTCCGCGAGCCGCAGAAGGCAGATATGCGCAACGATCGGCTGGAGGAAGATTTCTCGAACCTAGGCCTCTTTCTGAACCGGCTGCGTGGAGTACCGAAGGTAAAAAAAATGGTTCTCGAAGCACTTGGTGACCTTTACGAAGGCTTTGATGACTTCGATGTAAGCATCGAAGGTGGCGCAGTCCAAGTATTCTTCACGGAAGGAGATTTTACCATCCCAGCAACCAGGTTATCGGACGGAACTCTGCGGTATCTCTGCCTGCTGGCGATCCTTTGTGACCCAAAACCTCCGAAGCTCATATGTATTGAGGAGCCAGAACTTGGTCTTCATCCTGATATCATTCCAAAATTAGCCGACCTGCTCAATGCTGCCTCAGAGCGCACTCAGTTAATCGTAACCACACACTCGGATATACTAGTCGATGCGATGACTGAGCAACCAGATGCGGTCCTCGTATGTGAGAAACATAATAGCAAGACGAGATTCAGAAGACTGGAAAGCGAAAAGCTGGTAAGATGGCTAAAGGACTACCGCCTGGGCGAACTGTGGACCCGTGGTACGCTCGGGGGCACTAGATGGTGAGCGTAACGATATTTGTCGAAGGTGGTGGAGATAGCAAAGAACTTAGAACAAGGTGCCGTGAAGGATTCAGCAAGCTTATTAAAAATATGGGCTTTGCTGGACATATGCCGAGGATCGTTGCCTGCGGAGGACGCGACAATACCTATGAAATGTTCAAAACGGCAGTTGCATCAGTTGGGCATGATGAATATCCTATTCTTCTAGTCGATAGCGAAGATCTGATATCCTTCGGCCGCCCTTGGGAACATCTTTCTCATCGAGACAGATGGGACTGTCCTGCTAGCGCAGGCGATGATCAAGCTCAGATGATGGCAACTTGTATGGAGACGTGGATAATGGCGGATCACGAGGCACTGCAAAAGGTGTTCGGTTCCTGCCTTCGGGGAGGATCTCTCTTCCCTGCGAACAATTTGGAGGAAAGATCCAGGCAAGAGCTGCTAGAGGCGCTCAAATCCGCAACGGCTAATTGCGGAAAGAGCAAAGGATATGATAAAGGAAAGCGCTCATTCCAGCTCCTGGCGGAACTGAATCCAAGATCGCTTGAGAATTTGAGCTATTTCAGCCGATTCAAGGAAATACTTAACCGGCGTCTTCTCGCGGATACTGCTTAGATCTCGAGCATCTGTCCAGGCAGCAGTGCCGCCGCCAGAAAAGCCATCAGCGCCACCCCCATTCCTTTTTTCAGCGCCTTCTGCGCCCCTGTGGCATCCCCGCGGGCGATCTTCAGCACAGAGAGAAGGAAGAACAGATCAGCAACCACGACGATCATCAAATACACTCTGCCGAAGGGCGCAAAGAATCCCAGCACCACCGCAGCCAGAGCAAAGACGGCGGCCAGACCCGCACAGGCGCGCTCCCCTGCCAGGATGGGCAGAGTGCACGCTCCGCCAGCCAGATCTCCGGCCATGTCCTCGATGTCCTTGGCGATCTCCCGGCTCATGCTGACCAGAAAAGAGAGCAGAAATGGAACTCGGTTGGCGAGAAGTCCTGCGGTGCCGGCAGCAGCGCCCCCGAAGAGAAAGGTGGAGCCCGTTAGAAAGGCGACGCAGACGTTTCCTGCCAGCGGCATGGCCTTCAGATTTCTGGCATAGAAAAAGAGGAGAACGGAGTTGAATGCGGCCACCGTCAGGCAGATTTGGTTTACCAGGCCCGCGAACAGGCAGCCTGAGGCAAAGAGGGCGAGAGAATAATAGTAGGCGTTCTTCGCGCCCACCCGCCCGCTTGGGATGGGCCGTCCCGGCCTGTTTATGGCATCGATATCCCGATCATAGTAATCGTTGATGGCGTTTCCCGCGCCCGTAATCAGGAAGACGGTGAGAAATATCAGCGCTGCTGCCTGGGCGACTAGCCCTCCGGCAATGAGAAGGCCAATGATAGCTGCCGCTGCCGCCATCGTGCAGTTGAAGGGACGCAGAATCTCCCAGTATGCTCTCAATGCAAGCCAAGCCCCTGCGGCCTCTAGCCAGAGATGCCGCGCATCAGATAGAGCAGATAGAACTCAGTTAAGTAACTATCGATGTCTTTTCGAGCGGGCTCATCAAAGGATATCTCCTGAGGAGGACAGGTGAGCTTCAGGAGATATGTGCTGCTGGCGGGAACCTTCTCTCGATAGATGAGGCCACTGCTCTGCATCCTGCATACGATCTTTGAGCATTTGCTGCTATCGATGGACATGAGACGCCGCAGCTCTGATTGATACAGGCTGCCGCCACTTGAACCTATGAGGTCAAGTGCTCTATCCTGAAGGGCAGAGAAGCCGTTCGCGGAATTATTCGCGGAATTATTCGCGGAATTCTTTGACATTACTATCACAATACCGGTCTCAGACTTAATTTAATTTAATATACTGTAATAGAGAACTTTTAGTATAAATTCTTTTTGTAATTATTCCATAATAAGTGGAAATATTCGGACAAATCCTTATACGAGTAAGATATATTGCTGATCGATTTATATTGATGTATTTCTAAAAAAATATACCACTTTATAGTAATTGAATTCATATTGTTCGCATTCTGCCCATTAAAATTTCCTACTCATCATAGGCCTACAAATGCCGAAATATTATGGAGATTTCGCTACAATCTCGCTGAGATGATTAGAAATGTTTATTAGCTATCAGAACGAAACAGTTTCTATGTCAGATCCATTTATCGGCGAAATCAAATTATTTGCAGGCAATTATGCGCCATATGGCTGGGCATTCTGTGACGGCCAGATCATGCAGATAGCTCAGAACACTGCCCTGTATTCCATCCTGGGCACAACATATGGCGGAGACGGAAAGACCACCTTCGCTCTGCCCAATCTCAAGGGAAGGGTCCCCCTTAGCTTTGGTCAGGGTACAGGACTCACTAACCACGAACTGGGCGAGGCATTTGGAAGCGAAACCGTTACTCTGAGCCCAAATCAGATGCCGGCGCACAGTCATTCTGCCACAGTCAAGGCTGCAAATGCTGGTACAACCAATCAGCCGCAGAATAACCTCTTTGGCAAAATCGCCAGGTCTAATATTTACAATACGCCAGATGCGACTCTGTCAAACATGGCTGAAGGGTCTGTCGCTCTGGCAAATTCCGGAGGATCTATGCCGCATTCCAATATGCAGCCATACTTGACGCTGAACTTCATCATCGCTGTGGTGGGCATCTATCCTGTAAGAGGTTAGAAATAAACCAATGCTATTCGGGCAGGCGAGCGATTACAGAGAATAATTATTAACTCAAATATTCAGGGAGAAATTATGTCAGAAGGATTTCTTGGCGAGATAAGGATGTTTGCAGGCGGATTCGCACCGCAGGGCTGGATGGAGTGCAATGGACAGGTCCTGCCCATATCTCAATATCAGGCCCTCTACAGCATCTTAGGGACGGTTTATGGCGGCAATGGAACGACGACCTTTGCTTTGCCCAATCTCAACGGGCGGGTTCCGATGCATTTCGGCCAGGGTCCGGGCCGATCTCATGCAATTGGCGAGTCGGCAGGATCAAGTGGCGTGACACTCACAGTCGACCAGATACCTGCCCATTCGCATAGCGCCAGGCTAAAGGGATCGAGCCAGGGCAACAGGGATTCGCCCGCAGGAAATGTACCGGGCGCTGCCGCCGGCAGCAAGGCATACAGTCAGGCTTCTGCAAACATTCTGGCCTATATGGATGGGCAGTCTGTAGTCGTCAGCGATGCCGGAGCATCCGCGCCTCACGAGAATATGCAGCCCTATCTGACTACGACTTTCATCATCTGCATGGTTGGAATTTATCCGTCGAGATCATAATTTGGAGGAAGTGACATGGACCCATTCTTAGGTGAGATAAAGATTTTTGCAGGGAACTACGCGCCCATGGGCTGGATGAAGTGCGAGGGTCAGATTCTGCCCATATCTGGCAATGACGCCCTTTTTGCTTTAATAGGCAAGACCTATGGAGGAGACGGCGTAAACAACTTTGCTCTTCCGGACTTCAGAGGCAGAGTGCCACTGGGCCGCGGCGCAAGCTATACATGGGGGCAGAAAGGCGGATATGAGACGGTAACGCTTGCAGCGAATAATCTTCCGGTGCATAGTCACGTCGGTCAGGTAAAATGCGCCAACAGGAGCGACTCAGAGACTCCGGGTGGCAATGTTCCGGGAGCGGCTATTGCTTCCGGCAGCGATGCCCCGAGAAACGAATACGTCCCGTCAGCCGGTCAGACGCTGGTAGATCTTGCCAGCAGTTGCGTTTCCATCGATCCGGCAGGCGGGTCCGCTGCTCATCAGAATGTTCAGCCTTCAATGGCATTGAACTTTATCATAGCAGTGGAAGGAATTTATCCAACCAGGCCATAAATGCAAGAGAATGCGTCAGGCAATCCGGAAGGGTGTTGGTGGAGCGATCTGCGTCAGAGGCTGGCTCTGCGCGCAGCATGTCAGGAGGATGAATCGTTCCTTTTTAATCTTTTTTGCAGCCTTCGCGAGCCTGACTTCGCCTTTCTTGGAGAATTTGAGCGGAAAAAATTATTGGAGCTGCAGTTTGCCGCCCAGCAGAGACACTACCAGGCGAATATGCCTGAGGCAGAGCATCTGATAGTCATTCGGGACGGCGGATCGATTGGCAGAATGATCCTCCATCGGAGGAATGATGAGCTCGTTCTGGCAGAGATCGCTCTATTGCCTGAGCACAGAAACCTCGGGATCGGCAGCATATTGATGAAAGAACTTATTAAGGCTGAGGCAGAACAGGGGCATGCTATCAGGCTTCACGTCTACAAACAAAGCGCAGCAGTGCGCTTTTACGAGCAGCTGGGATTTGCGATTGCCAACGATGATGGTGCCTATTTGCTAATGGAGAAGCCTCCCACAATCGAGGATGGCTTTGATGGCGAGAAAATATCTAAATTTAATTAATAATATTATTGTTATGCGGAAGGGTAGGGAGGGGCTGAATTAATGAATTATATCTATCATTGCATAAGCAGGCTCTCAATTGAGGGTCTTTCATGGTGCATGTCCTGTATTTTGCTGAATGAATTGATTATTCCCTCAAAGGCCCAGGAGGAGGCAAAATGTCTCCGATAATGGCAAGATCTGCGGGAATCTTCCTTGCAATCCTTTTTATTCTGCTGGCGGCATCGGCTCCAGCCGGCGGCTCCTGTACTATGACCGTTTCAGATAGTGGAGATGTCACTGATGCCAACGGAATTTTTATCTTGCCTAATATAGCATATATCGCATCAGCATCCAATCATGGAAAGCTAATCACCATGAATGTGAATCCAATATCGAGCGGAAGCAGCTATGATGTAACAAATCAGGCATATGATGTGTTCGTATCCGGAAGCACTGCTTATATGACAGAGGGATCGTTTGGTGTGGAGGTGGTAAATGCTGCAAATGGAGCTCATCAGGGATGGTGCTCAGGCTGGGATTCGAATCTATTTGCCGTCGGCATTTACATCTCCGGCAATTATGCCTATGTTGGTGCGTCAGGAGGGAATACTGGCGGCACCCTGGCTGTCCTGAGCCTAACAAGTCCCAACTCACCGAGCGTTGTCAATACAATTGAAACCCATTCCATGAGTTCAGGCGGCGGCCTATGCGTTACAGACAATAAGATTTACCTGGCAACCGATAATGGCGTGGATGTATTCTCCCTCAGTAGCCCAGCCAATCCCACCTACTTGCAGAACTTTCCAACGCCCTATGGCGCATATGATGTTCACGTATTCGGCACCAATGCCTATGTAGTTATGGGATCAAATCCGCCTCCCGGTCAGCCCAATGTAGTGGTCCTGGACCTCGCTAATTCAGGCGCTCAGACCGATTGTTATACTGATAGCGCTGTGCCTTACGCCATACAATTCTATAATGGAAAGATATACATCGTCGATCCGGGAGTCTGGGATTCGGGCAAAGGCACTTATGGCAAGAACGGACTCAAGGAATTAAGCGTAGGATCCGTATCGGGTTCCCTGACCGTTAACCTGGATGCCGTTCCCAATGACGCTCAGGACTTCACATTCACTGGAACCGATCTGGGAAGCTTCACTCTTGATGACGATAGCGAAGGCACCTATCCCAACACCAAAGCATTCAGCTTGGCAGAAGGATACTATGCATTCCATCAGACGGTGCCATCAGGCTGGATCGTGAGCAGCATAACGGCATCAGATCCCAGCAAGGTCACGTACAGCAGCGATGGCAACTCGTGGCATAGCAGCTTCACTTCCGGCGATACCTGGGCGAAGGCATCAGTACAGGCCGGCGACAGCACCCTGACGGTAAATTTTCAGGATACCAGGGTATATTCTATCTCCGGGCATGTGATTTACGATCTGGACGGCAACGGGGCTAAGAATAATTTTGAAGGCTACGTGCCCAACAGCTGGGTGGTGCAGCTATGGAAAGATGGCGCCCAGACCACTCAAACAACAACTCTGAGCGGTGCTTATTCATTTAGCAATCTTCCTGCCGGAAATTACGAGGTAAGGTCCATCCTGCAGACCGGATGGGTGAACACTCTGCCTGCAACCGGAATTCGCACCTATTCGCCTCTCTCCTCGGATCAGACCAATCAGGACTTCGGAGTTCGCGGCAGCCAGTCCATTGCCGGCATGAAGTTTAACGACCTTGATGGCGATAGAGCCAAGGATGCAGGAGAACCGGGCCTGGCGAGCTGGACCATTGATCTGAAGAAAGACGGCAATAAGATAGCCAGCACTCAGACCGCTGCCGAAGGCGCATATTCTTTTGCTGGCCTGGCGCCGGGCAGCTACACCGTCGAGGAGACTTTGCAGTCCGGTTGGACCCAGTCCTACCCCGCCTCGCCAGGCACACATGCAGTAACACTGGTCGCAGGAGTTGCCGGACCGACAGATAGGGACTTTGGCAATTACCAGCCTACCGGATTTTCCGGCGTAAAATTCGAGGACAGCAACGGAAACGGTGCCAAGGACGCAGGCGAAACGGGCATCTCTAGCTGGACCATTAAACTCAAGCAAGGCACAACCGAGATCGCCAGCACTCAGACAGGCACAGGCGGAGCTTATTCCTTTACAGGCGTTGCCCCCGGCAGCTACACTGTAGAAGAAGTGGCCCAGAGCGGCTGGACGCAGTCCTATCCTGCAACGCCCGGCACTTATCCATTAACTCTGGTATCGGGAGTCGCCGGACCGACGAACATTGATTTCGGCAACTGGCGGGCCACTGGCTTTTCCGGCATGAAGTTCGAAGATCTAAACGGCAATGGAGCCAAGGATGCAGGCGAGCCTGGCCTCTCAGGCTGGACCATCAAACTCAAACAAGGGGCAACCGAGATCACTAGCATCCAAACCGGTACAGGCGGAGCCTATTCCTTTACCGGAATTGCCCCCGGCAGCTACACTGTAGAAGAAGTGGCTCAGAGCGGCTGGACGCAGTCCTATCCTGCAACGCCCGGCACTTATCCATTAACTCTGGTATCGGGAGTCGCCGGACCGACGAACATTGATTTCGGCAACTGGCGGGCCACTAGCTTTTCCGGCCTGAAGTTCGAAGATCTCAACGGCAATGGAGCTAAGGATGCAGGCGAGTCCGGCCTTTCAGGCTGGACCATCAAGCTCATGAGCGGCGCAACCGAGATTGCAGGCACCCAGACCGGCGCCGATGGAGCCTATTCCTTTACCGACATTGCCCCCGGAAGCTACACCGTCGAGGAGGTTTCGCAGGCTGGCTGGGCTCGGACTTGTCCCGCCTCTCCAGGCACGCATCCAGTGACACTGGTATCAGGAATAGCTGGACCGAATAATATCGATTTTGGTAACGCCAGAACTACGGGCTTTTCCGGCATGAAATTCGAGGATCTAAACGGCAATGGTGCCAAGGATACAGGAGAGCCGGGCCTTGAGGGCTGGACAATTAAGATCATGAGCGGCGCGACCGAGATTGCAAGCACCCAGACCGATGCCGATGGAGCCTATTCCTTCACGGACATTGCTCCAGGCAGCTACACTGTCAAGGAAGAGGTCATGAGCGGCTGGACGCAGTCCTATCCTGCAACGCCCGGCACTTATCCATTAACTCTGGTATCGGGAGTTCCCGGACCAACGAACATTGATTTCGGCAACTGGAAATCGACCGGTTTTTCCGGTATGAAGTTCGAAGATCTCAACGGCAATGGTGCCAAGGATGCAGGCGAACCGGGTCTATCCGGCTGGACCATTAAGCTAATGAACGGTGCAACCGAGATTGCAAGCACCCAGACCGATGCCGATGGCGCATATTCCTTCACCG
>DAONES010000041.1:0-15283 GCA_035403205.1 Methanothrix sp.
GATGGCGGGGAAGAAGTGAGCTGCAGGGTGGCTTGCAGCCATCCTACTATCTTTTTTTCACATAGCGCGAAAGAACCGCGTATCGCCAGACTGTTATGAACAATCCAATTCAATGAACATTCAGATTGGTGCGCCATCACATGGGAGTCCAGATGTCCCCATATGATCTTCGAGGTACTTTTCTTGATATTCGCGATATTTTGTCGAAGGATTTCTGATCTTTTTTTATCTGTTCTTCAATAACCGAGTATCCGTTGTTTTCCAAATTTGGAAAGATCACTGCTTTCTTTGAACGGATCTTTCACAGAATATCCTCTATCAATACTCTCCCATAGCATCTGGTATTTTGTCTGATTAATATTTTTAATCTTAACACCTTCCGGCTGACTAATCGTTTTTTGTTGTGGGTTTTTTTGCGAAGACTCCGGCAGATTTAATGCCGCCTTTGCATAACCATCTCTGATAAGAATGACTATGTGCTTATCGCCAGGATATAGAGGCCCTCCTGGATGCGTATTGCCTTTTTCGTCTGGACCCCAATCCATATTGAGCCATACATCCTTGGTATCAGCATCAATATGTGTATAGATTTTATCTGTTCTCAAGTTCCCCTTTAGCCATTCAATGATGCCATCTACTTGGTTATTCGGTTCATTAAGATTTCCGAGATAGACTTCCGCATAAGCATGTCCGCCTGTAATATTGTTGCGAGCAAGAATAATTCTGGTAGTGCCACCTATTGATTCTATAAGGGCGGACATAAGAATGGCAAAATCATCACAATCTCCTGCACCTACACATCTCGCTTCTTCGCCAATTCTCAGAGTCTCATTGGCGTACATGAAGCTATCTATGCCCCTCGTATCAGCAACATAACTCCAACCTTTCTTTGAGTCTGCACCATTCTTGAGATAGCTGTAAATCGAGCTAATCTGATCGATAGTTCGATCTCCTGGATACTTGGCAGCGAGTACAACTGCCTCATGACGAACCGCTGAATTGTTTGGTTCCACCCTGGCACAAAACGACACCTTGAGTTCACCTACTTTATTATTTGTTGTTCTCGCCGGGATAATAGCACCCCCTGAAACTGGAAAAGATATAACCTCATCATCCGATATCTTGGAGATCGGTGGCACGCCTGAAAGCTCAGGAAATGAAGTGCTTATGCATTTCAATTGATCAGCGGAATAGCCTGCAATCTCGCAATAATTTCCATCAAAGATAAAAGGCACATCTGTCGCGACTCCAGATCCAACGACAATAATCACGCAAAACCAGAAAGCCAATAGAGACATGACGAACCAATCCTTACAGATGAAACTCTATGTATTTAGCAGCAACGCTATGGGTTTCTTCAAAGTTGTTGTTATGCCTAAAAAATTTTATATAAAGTCGTTATATCTCCCAATTGCTGCATCCTGTGGCTAAATCCAGGAAAAAAAGCATCATGAGTTGTTCATGCTGCTAAGCCCTAATAAAAATGTGCTGCTGGAGCAATCCCTACTCACGCGCAGGGCAGCCAGTCGATGCTGATCGTCCCGCAGGTGGAGTTGCCCCAGAGCTCTATGAACTTCTCGATGGAGAAGACGCCGGTCAGGTCCTCGACGCTGCGGCCATATTCGGCATGCCGTCCTTTGAGCTGGCTGTCCGCCGTCGGGTCTCTGGAGATCCAGCCAATGTGGGCCACGCCTATGGCATTGCTATCGAGGTTGGCCTCCAGGACGCCCGTACAGCAGGGACTATCCAGCTTGCACCGGCCCGGCCCGGAGATATCGCCGCAATATATCGGATAGGATCTGGTCTTGACCTCGGTCGCTTTCTGCAGGTGCTCGGCATGAGTGTACATCTCGGTCAGCACAGCGCCAATCCTGTAGTTCTGAACGCAGAGCTTCTCAATCCACTTCTGGTCATAGGTGCCGGTCTGATAGGAGACAGGCATGTACTCGAACTCCGCCTCCTTTGTGAAGTTGATGTAATCCTTTCGGATGCTGTAGTCAACCCACTGTCCTCTGTTGATGACAAAGCGCGGATAGCACCCCGTATCTATTTGCCTCTCGCCTTCTAATTCTGTCTTCTCAGTGATGACATTTCCTGATCCCGATTCCTTTTCAACCATCTTCTGGCCGTTAAAGCCCGTCTGGGTTGAGACTATCATCTCCACGTTTTTGTATCCCACGCCCTCTACCGATGCCTTTTCGTACATGTAGTTGGCAGAGGACGCGAGCCCCGCCAGCGCCGCCGCCAACACCGCTAAGACAAGCAGCCTCTTCGTATTCATCAGTTCATCCCTCCAAATCCAGGATTCCTAGTGAATAGCAAATTCATCATAATTGATGCATCCTCTGCTCTGCCACTCCTCTCATCCGCTCCAGTCAATCGTTCCTTTCATTTTACCAGAGCAGTATCCCCGCGTACCTCACCGCGTAAACCACTCCCACCACTATCACCAGCAGCCCGAAGAATTTAGTCGTCCAGGCTCCGATGGATACGTACTTTTCTCCTATCCTCCCGCCCACTGCTCGAGAAAAAGTGGCAATGGGAATGATGGGCACACCATGGCCGACGCCGAAGATGAAGAGCATCACTCCTCCCGCCAGAGGAGTGATATTTTGCGAGGCCAGCCAGATCAATACCGGCAGAACCATGGATAGTGCGCAGGGTGCCCAGCCCAGGGCGAAGAAGATCCCGAGCGTAAACGCTCCGATGAAGGAGGAGTGCTTGAAAAGGGCAACGGACGCCTCAACCGACCTTTGCAGCAGGCTTTTCCTGGTCTCGCAGTACTCTCCCTCACCCCGATAGCTGCGAATTTTGGCCCTCACCGGCTCAAGGATCTCTTCCAGCGGCTTGATGTTGCTGATCCCAAGAAGAATCATAATCAGTCCGGCTATCAGGTCAAAGATCCGGGAATCTCTTATGAACAGCCCCACCTGAGAGATGAACAGCCCGAGAACAAAGAAGACGGCAGCCATGCCGAATGTGAAGGCGATACCAATCATGAAGCCCTCTTTCGATGTGGAGACGCTCTTTCTCAGGTATTCGTCCTTTCTTCTCATGGTCATCACATAGGAGAACACGGCAATCATGAGGGCTATCGAGCAGGGTGCTAGCGAAGTGATTATCCCCAGCAAAAACATGCCAAAGGCGGAGACATCCTGCCGGAAGACCTCTCCCTCGAGCCCCTTCCAGTCCGAGCCGCCTACCTCCTGCAGCTTGCTGTAGAGCTTCTCTGCACTCTGCACGCCATCCTGCGCTCCCTCGCCCACCCGGTAGACATGATAGACGGCGGCTATGTTGCCGTCTTTATCGATAATAAGGATGGTCGGATTGGATGAGCCGCCATTCACATTCCAGTAGTCGAGATACTTGCTGGCGATATTGTAGGGCTCGAGGTCCTCGGTCCAGGGCCAGGTGATATTGACCTTCCACCACTTCTCTGCCAGGGACTTGCCGTCTCGGGAGTACGGGTTCTTCCTCATGTTCACGGTGGCTATCTGCACCTCGGGATGCAGGGCCCTCAGTTTCACCAGTTGCTCTACCTGCCCTTTAAGGGACTGCTCGCATTCCACGCAGAGCGGAATCTCGATGTTGGTGATATGAAGGATCAGGGGCGCTCCGGCAAAGCCGGTGAGGGAGAAGTTCTTGCCGTCAAGGTCCACCGCAGAAAACTGCGGGGCCTTTATGGCCTGTTCGGCAAGCGCGGGACAGAAGAAGATTGCCTGGCAGGCAAGAGCAAAAAGGAGGAAAGAAGCTGCCAGATGCATCCTGATCTTGCGGCCTTCAGCGATTATCGGTATCACTCTCAGCTTCTCTTCAAGTCCAGGCAGCGCTGTTCTGCTTGTAGTAGTAGATGGCATCCTTCACATAGGAGTCGATCCTCTCCTCGCTCATGGCATCAACCTCGCTGTGCCAGGCTACGCCAACCTTCCCGTCCTGGCCTTTGGCCAGGGTTACGAAGATGGTCGTGGGGACAACCGGCTTTCCCATGCCGTAGGGATCATAGACATCCAGGATATCGATCGCCTCTTGCAGGCTGGCTCCTTCTCCCAGAACATCGTGGTAATCAAGATCGCCGCTATAATTTTCTACGGCGGCCTTGATTCTTGGCACCTGGGCCAGGCAGGGAACGCAGGTGCTGCTGTGAATGAGGATGAGCACCGGTTTTTCCTTGAGGGCATCGAGCATCCAGTCTGGATGCTCTACCTCTTTGCCGGAGTTTTCGTTCTGATCGGGATATTTTATCCACCAGTCGTCATCGCCTGAGCCGACTGCATGTGAAGGAGCGTAGCTGTTCTCGTCCTGAGAGAGCGCTGTGCCCGCCGCTGCGAATAAAGATAGAGAAAAGGCAGCCATTGCCGCCAGAGCCAATACTGTGAGATTCCTGAATCCATTGAGCATGATTTTAACCCCCGAAATATCGTCTGCTCCTTTGATCTGCTAAATATTTAGAGCTTGTCTCTTGCCAGTTGGCACTCCATCAAGAACCTTTGGAATTTTGTCTGGCTTGCCATCCGCAGTACAGAATCATTAATGAGATCGAAAAGGTTGCAATCTTATTTATTGCTTTCCTTTTATCAGTCCCATCTCCATCAGCTTCTCATTGATCCTGGCATCAACGATGCGAGCAATTTCTTCATCGTTCTTTTCTCTCTCATACGATTTCCTGGAATCAGCCGAAACTGTGGCATCTCTCTGGAATATCCGCAAAGGATTGACGAAGAACGGCTTCTCTCCATCTCTGAGCCTTTTTCTTGCTTCCTTCAGCTCAAATACAAATCCACTGGTCTTTCCTGAGCCATCCTGGCCGAAGAAGAACGTCTTCAGCGCCCCCTTTGAGGCAGCAGTCATCCTTACCTGATCTGCATTTCCATTCTTTTCGCTCTTCTCCTTTTCTATTCCTTCATAAAATAGATCCTCCGGCCTCTGGCTGATATACTGCAATGCGAGCGAAATTACCTTGCAGAATCTGCTCTCCAGAGTATCATCCTTAAGGTAAGCTTTTGGATCGCCCCCATAGGGATTTCGAAGCATGATCAGAATTTCGTTTTCTCCTTCACCCATCTTTCTCATCGGCCATATATTCAAAGGCGTGATCCCTGTGGCCTTGGAAAGCGCCTCTCTTATTTTATCCGAATCGATAAAACCGCGGCAGAAGACCATTGCAAAGTCCGCCTTTTCCGGAGTGCAGCCAAAGAGCCTTCCTTCTTCGCTAAGGGCTTTTTTGACGAGCGCCTCCTCGGCATTTCTTTTTCTTGGCATTGATGCATAGAGCGGAACATATATGGGAGGCCTTCTCAGTCCGCCTGAGGAATGCTGCGCTATCGCCTGGCTTGGTGGGATCTCATCAGGATAGTCCCGGCCAGCCACAACTGGCTGCATGATTTTATGGATAAATCGATTGGTGGAGGCGAAATCCTTTCCAAAATTCCTGAGCAGAATCTCATTATCGATGATGATCACACCATTGGCTCCGCTGCCTCTTGTGAGAAGATCGTACAGGGCACTTATTGCCGCCAGATTCCTTCTGCCTTCCTTTGAGAACTGAGCTTTATCGGCAAAATCCCCCAGCTCAGTCAATACCCCCAGGACAAATACTGGGTAGTCTGCTTTCCCTTCATTTCTGATGTGGTTTATGATTGGATTGATAAATCCTGTTCCCGTTCCACCTCCAAATGAGACGATGAACAGGATTCCGTCGCATTCTCCTCTGCCAAGAGTTGTAAAGTCTCTTATGGCATTCCATGCACTGTCGAATATGGGATTGGGCGCCTGGATAGTTGAAGAGCCGTTGCTGGTTGAGGATCCTCCTTTTGCCTGCACCATCTCACGGGTCATGGTCCTGGCTACGGTCTGCTGGATCTCCTCATCGGTATCAAATATCTCAAATATGGCTTTAAGGTATTGAGCGTCTCTCACAAATCCCTGCTTCTTTACGTCGTAGCCGTATTTATCCCGGACAAGTCTATGAACCTCGCATCCATCCGCAACGGCGTCATGCGGGATATAAAAACAGGGATAGCATCCCTCGTTCATATCTCCGAAGAAATGCTGGATATTTTTAGCATCATTCTTGTCCGCCTCAAGCCAGATGCCCTGTATCATGCCGGGGGAGACGTATTCCGCCTCAGTAATGCGGGAGAGAAGCTGGAAATCCAGATCGACGTTTCCGAGAAACTCCTGAGTGATCTTGCCTCCAGCTCCGCCAATGCCTACAATGCATAGTTTCATCTTCTTACCTCCCAGGCCTCTTTGTAGATCGGGGTAATAAGCAAAGCAGCCGACACAATCAATAATAGTAGGCTAATGAACTCGACTGCTAACGAGCGGCCAGGATAGATCGTTCCCAGATAGGCAGAAAGAATGATCGAAAACGATAGAAGAATCGTCGTAATCCCGATCATCTTCTTCATGGCTTTGGAGATAGAATAAAAGCTGTATAATTCCGTTAGCTTGAATTCCCTGAGGTCTTCGGGCAGCTTATCCACAAACAGAATGAGTATTGCGACCAGCAGCGCTATGGATATTCCGAATATGGCAAATCCCATCGTATTGGAGGCTAAATCGGCTACATCCATGTAGCTGAACGGCAGGAAGGTTGGGACCAGCAGGTAGAGGAAAGCTATGGCCACAAAAAGCATTATCCACGATGTCAGAGCAAGGGCTGTGAAGTTGGAGCCCTGCGCTACTGTCAGCTCTTTGTAAAGAAGCGATTTGGAAACTGTCTTCTTCTGCAGAACTACCATCAGTTTATGCACCCTATTCAGATTATTTATGTGCAATGCTCCTGCCAGAATGAGGGCCATTGCCAGTGCGATTGTACCTGCCGCAAATAGGTTTTCTGCAGTCAATGCAGTATCTATGGGCATAACCTAGCTCCTCCTTAACATCCTGCCAATTCTATCGACAATGCTTTTTCCGGACTTGCCGTCAACTCCAGTCTTAGCTCCAATTGCTCTGCCTGATGCCCGCTCTTGAGATTCAACACCTTTCTTGAGAATTCTCTCAATGAAGAAGCCTCCCATCATGATCAGGATAAGCATCGAAGCCAAATTCAGGATCATTACCGGACTATAGATGCTGTAGGGCACTATCTTGGCGTTGATCCTCGTTCCTTTCTGGTCCATGCTGTCTTTTCCGCTTTGATCATATTCCGAATACTTCACCCTGTAGTAGAAGGTCTGGTTGGCATCGGTAACCTGGAATGGTTTGGTGTCATTGAAATACACCTCGACAGGATCGGGACCTATTTCTGCCATCTTCGTCTCTATTGTTTTCCATTCGCTGCTATTTGTCTTGGTGCTCAATGTGAATGCAACATCGTACTCCTCCGGATTCAGGTTCTTTGCCCTTACCTTGAATCCGTACAATTCCCACCAAAAATAATTCTCGCTGCTGGAGGAAAATTCCAGCTTATCCACAGATAGCTTTGGCCCTTTTCGAATATTTGGCCCTTTTAAAGGCTGCTCAGGGTCCTTGCCGACGAAATCTATTCCATCATCATAGCTGTAGTAGTAGGAGAAGTTCTTCCCGGCATCGGCTTCCTTAAAGAATCCATATTCATTGGCCTTGAAGCTCACTGGGCCCGGCTTTATATTCCGTGTCTCATTCCTCAGCTCAATGCCATTCTCATCGAGGATATGCAGCGTCACATTGAGCAGGTCTCCGTCTGCATCAGCTATATCTGCTTTGTACTCGATAGGATCATTGTATCTCACGAGGCCCGATGGAGTGATATTGAAGTTGCTCATGATCGGCAGGTTGTTGGTGACATTGAAGACCAGTTCGGAATAGTAAGGAGGCTTTAGGTCCTTGTAGTCCGTGGTGCTCCATCTATTGACTCCGTCGCTTATACTAGCCCTCACTCTGACTTCACCCATTTTCTTAAGGTTCGCGAAAGAGGGCAACATCCCCCAGATCCTGTAAGTGGTATTGGTCTTCTCGTTGTATTCGTTAGTCTGGATCTTCTCAGGCCAGGAGTTGACGCGCTCGTACTTATCCGAACCAGGCTCCTTTACCTCCAGATAAAGATCGAGCATACGCCGCATCTCCAGAGGGTTATTGTTGGTGGCTACAGTCACAATCTCGAGAGGCTGGTTTCGGCTGACTGTGGTGTTGTTGCCTTTGTAGTACATGAGCACAGTGGGCATTACATATTCTTCACTGGTGATGGGGTCCTTCCAAAGGACCGTCTTCAGTTCTTCTAGCTTGGCCGGCTTATTCTTCTTTGCATCCTCTACCGCCTTGAGCAGCCTGTCTATATCAACCGACTTGCTGCCGCCGCCACCTCCACCGCCTCCACTGCCGCCCGACGAGCCGGCAGATTGTGTAGCCGGTCCCACAACGTTTTGCACCGATAGCAGTAACGCAAATACAATCAGGATCGAAATGAGTTTGCCTCTCATTGCGCCAACTCCCTGGACTTTTTCTGAATATCGAAATCGTAGTACGGCGACGTTTGTACCTCTGGAATCTGCCAACTAAGCGTCTGCTCACCAGACCCAAACAGGTAATCCTGGCACTGGCCTTTGATCGCCCAAGTCTTGATCAGTTCAGGAATTGCGTTATCACCGCCGAGGAGGCATATAGTCAGGTTCTCGCTGGAATTGACCGTTGCCCAGAAATCATGGTTTTTGTTATTCAGGCGGTCTCCAGCATTGGATACCACCGCAATGATCTCCGGACCCTCAAAGGTTTGCGTCTCAGCTCCATCGATCAGGAACTTGTATTCCGCCTGGCCAAGGAATGGCGTCTCCCAGAAGGGCTTAAGCGTCCAGCTGACGCTCCCCGCAGTGGGATTGAGTCGCTTCTTGCCTCCCACGATCATCCATGGTTGGTCGGTTCCATTCGGCCTGACCGAGAGTTCAATCCATGGCACCTGCTCAGCGCTCCAGTTCTGAAGCTCCAGGGTGTAGGTCAATGCATGGATCGGGTCCTTTTCATCCCAGGCCTGAATGACGCCTACATTGGGAGTTACATTGCCGATTACCTTTACTGTGCTCTCGTCGAAGGCCCCGCCATTCTTGGCTCCATTCAGCCCGGTTCCTTGAGCGCCTGTCTGCCCGATAGGCGCTTTCTTGAGAACCCTCATGTAATGGTCGGCAAACCGGTAGTCTCCCAGACCGGTGTGATTGAATGCCAGAGAGATTGTGAAGCTGTTTCCTATATCTCTGTCTTCAAAGGGCACAATCGCTTCATAGAGATATTTGTTGTCCCCGATGGCCCTGTCGCTGAGATCCTCACGGAAATTCTTGGTGGGACCGGTCAGGTTCAGCTTGAGGATGCCTCCGCTCTTCGTGTAATTGATGGTGGAATGGATAAGCTGATCTGCTTTTCCTCCTGCTGGCACATAGAGCGTCGTATCATACTCCAGGATGAGCTTGGGCTCCCAGACCGGTTCGGGCTCTGTTCCTTCCAGTGCCACCTGCATGATGTGATCGTTAAACAGGGAATAGCTTCTGTCCTTCAGCTGGTAATCAAGAGAGAACTGGTAGCTGTTGCCGGCATTGGATGCATCAAATTCTTCTGTGTAATCATATCTGTACCGGTTTGCTCCGAGGTCGGTGACCGCCATGTCCACCTTTCGGCTCCTATCCGCTCCGGTAAGATCCAGGGTCATCGTACCCTTGCCATTCGGCGAGAAGACCTCTGCGCTGAAGGTCTGGGCCTCTCCTTTTTCTGGAGAGACAAACAGGACCGGCAGGAATTTTACGTCCCCTATGGCCTTAGGCTCCAATTCAGAGCTGGCTTCCTGGGCAGCTACCAACATGGTCCCTGCTGATCCGACCATGCCTCCAGCAGCGCTCGGGTTTGTGTTCTTGATGCTTATCGAATAATTTCCGATATCCTTGAGGCCGAATTCTCTGTTCCAGGTGTACAGGTACTCAGTTGCGCCCAGATAGACGCGGTTCATCTCTTCTGTAACTGGAATCCTGTTCGGGCCGGTAATGGTAAGCTGCATTGCGTCCTGATCTCCAGGGAAATCAACCACAGCTCTGACCGATTGGTAGGCGGGAGTATCATTTGTCACATACAGCACCGGCTCATCGATGTCAAATGAGATCATCCTGGGCTGACCTCCGCTGATTGTCGGGCCGGAATAGACATCCGATTCCGAGGTGTGACCGGCATAGCTGGCGGAATAACGGAAGCTGACAGCATTGCCCTCTGCATCGGCGCACTTGACCTTGAGCGGTTGCGCGTTCATATCGAGCACGCTATCACCAGCACTGACCCTTCCGGTTGCCCTCTGCACCCAGGTATGTGTGCAGGGATTATAAACCTCCAGCTTGACGGATGCATCTATGCTGGAGTTTACTGGAACGGAATAGACAAATGTATCATTCCACCTGCCTTTTTCTGGAGATACGCTGGCCCCGCCAAAGTCAAATGATAGCGACTTGACGGCTATCGTCTCCTCTGCGAGCTGCATATCTCCTTCGAGACCGGGATACCTGTAGCTGATAGTGTAGATATAGCTCTTGCCGGCATCTGTCACATTAAAAGGCAGGCTCCATTCGTACCTGTATCGGTTGCCGCCTACAGCTATGCCCTTGCTGGCTTCTTCGATGCTCTTTTCCGGCAGGCTGAGGATGGCCTGGCCCTGACGGGCGCCGTATTCGACCACCGCAGCAACGCTGGCCGATGAATCGCTGTCCTCGGAGACGTAGACCACAGGATCGCTCTGCAGGGAGATCAAGACTGGACTTCCACCCACAAAGGATGGTCCCTGGTATGGCTTTGAGTAATAATCCTTTCCGGCAAAGCTGGCCTTGAAACGGAATTTGGCTGCTTGTCCTTGCATCTCCGGGCATTCATAGCTGAAGGGCGAAAGTGTCCAGTTCAGCCATGATGACTGGACAGTTGCCTTCAGGGCACCTTTATCTGTCCATTCGCTGCTACAGGGATCATAGGTCTGCAGCACGACATCCAGAGGCACGATGGTGGTATCGATCTTTTGGGAATAGGTGTAACTCTCATTCCACTGGCCGGCAGATGGAGAGACAGCCCCTTCGGAAAACCTAACTGAGAGTGGCAAGATTCTGATGGCCTTGTCCTCAAAGGCATACCGGCCGCCTTCCAGCGACTCTTGGATGAAAGATAGCGACAGGGTGTAGTTGTTATTGATATGTCGGCTATCGAAGGCAACCTGCCACGTATAATGATACCTGTTTGCGCCCAGAGGCGTTCCTTTCTCAGTTTGGTTCAGATCCAGATTCGGGCCGGACAGATGAAGAAGCATATCCCCGGCACCCTTGGAGAAGGTGACTGTGGCGGATATATCCTGTGTGGTGCTCTCGCCTTCTCTTACATACACGGAGGTCGGATATTGCAGATCCAGTTTAGGTATCTCTTCGATCACTTTGAAGCTGATATTGGACTTCTCGGCCTGGTAATCCCAGTTATCATTCCTGTATACAACCCTGGCCTGGAATGGTGCAGCCTTGCTCAGTTGCACATCACTGCGGTTGAACAGGGCAGGTATATTGCTATTTGTCCATTCATAGACCAGGAAGCTGCCCACTATTCGGGCATCTGATGACTCGTATGTCCTTTCGCCACTCTGTGGATGGCTGATTATCAGGCTGGCTTTGCTCCCGTCTGGAACGCCACCGATCATCCTGGCTCCGGCATCCTTGATAAATGCCTGGATGGAAAAGTTTGTGTAGTCCACCATCTTCGGAATGCCGACTTTTTCTACCGAGGGGTTATAGGGCAAGAGAGAGATGTTGTAGGGTCCGTAGGTCAGGGGGTCGACCTTGAGGTTGTTATAAACCAGCTTGAAGGAGAAATCTCCTCCGGTCCTGTAACTGGAAAGGTCCTCAGAGACTGTGCAGGAGTAGGTGCTCTTTCCTGAAGGCTGGCAAGAGACATCGGCGGTGGTCCAGCTTCTGGAGTCAGCCGTTCCCAGCGGGCCGGTGACCTCCAGATGACAGGTGGGCCTGGGGTTCAGTCCTTCCATATCCTTGAATCCCGCTGATAGGGCAATTCCCTGGAAGAAATAGGGCTTCTTCTCATAGCTCGGGGTGCCGGTCATCGTTGGCGGCTGGACGATGGGTCCCTTAATCCTGGCAGTCTTGGCAACCTGCTGGCCGCCTGCATAGAAGATGAACTCAAAGGTTGCATTGATGGTACTTTGTATGGCAAACCTATCCTTGAAACTATAGGGCCCGAAGGAGAACGAGGTCTGGCCCATACCTGTTTGAGTAAGCGAGGATTCGGAATAGACCAGTTGATTCTGATCATAGATGTTGAGCTTCATGCTGTATTTTGTTACCGCTATCAGGCCTACTTCCCTTGCCGCGTCTTCGCTCATCCAGACCTGGGCGGTATAGGTGAAATCCTCGTAGCCATATTCCGGGGTGACCGCAGCGTTTCGGATTTCGTAGCCGCTCTGGGCTGCACATGGCATAGCTAAGGATATAGCAGAAATCATGCAGACAATTAATAGTAATATTGCTCTATTAGATCCATCAATTTCGAATTTATTTGGTGCACTAACTGCCATAATGAGTATTTCTGCCTTCGAACTCTTCAACAGCGATAACCCCCATGAAATCCAGAATATATGTTACCGAATGCATACGCAGAACGTCAATTGCCGTATTTAAGGTTTTCCATAGTCATGAAATCCAGAATATGTGTTACCGAATGCATACCTACTTATAAAGCCTTTTTGGCTCTCTTAGTCGCTATTTTGAGAGCGATCCATTATCCAATTGTTTCATTATGTTTCATTATTTTCAATTGTTATATTTTTTCATTAAATCGATTAAAAATAGATGAATTAAGTAAGTATCTGCAGTCAGCTTTCCAGAACCCGGCTGGCTGCTTCCACTCCTGCGCCGCAGGAGGCGATCTTGCCCTCCTTGGTCAGGATAAGCTCCAGAGTCTGGATGGTTCGCAGGATGTCGCCTGTTGAGCACATGCCCATGGTGCCGATGCGGAAGATCTTGCCCTTGATGAGGTCCTGTCCGCCGGATACGACCACGCCCCGCTTCTTCATGCCGCCGCGCAGCTTGTCGTCAGTGATGCCATCGGGTATCTTCATGGCGGTGACGGTATTGGAGTAGTGGGTGTGCTCGTTGACCTTCGGGTATAGCTCTATTCCCAGCGCCCTGGCTGCGGAGCGAACCGACTCGGCTTGCTTGGCAGTTCTGGCTCTGCGAACGGCAAAGCCTTCCTCTGCAGCCATGTGCAGGGACTCCTGCATGGCGAAGAACAGGGAGACTGCCGGGGTAAAGGGCGTCTGAGGCTGGCTCTTTCGCACGCTCTTCAGGTGGGCCTTCAGGTCGGAGTAGTAACTGCTGCTCTTGGGCAGGAGGCGCTCTTCAGCCCTCGGCGAGGTTGAGACCACTGCGAGACCTGGCGGTATGGCCAGAGCTTTCTGCGAGCCGGTTATGGCGATGTCCACGCCCCACTCGTCGGTCAGAAACTCATTGCCGCCGATGGAGGAGATGCCGTCTACGATGAAGATCGCATCGTGCTTTCTGGCGAGCTTTCCTACCTCTTTGGCAGGATTGGTGAGGCCCACTGAGGTCTCGTTGTGAACCATGGCGACCGCCTTGGCTCCTTGCTCCAGAGCCGCTTCTACCTTATCAAGGTCGAAGGGAGTGCCCCATTCGAACTTCACGGGAATGGCTTTGCCGTATCTCTCGCCGATCTCGGTGAACCGCTCGCCGAACTTGCCGTTGGATATGGTTACGATCTTATCATCACGGCCGATGAGTCCGGCGACAGCTGCATCCATGCCCACGGTGCCGCTGCCTGTCATCACTACGATCTCGTTCTTGGTCTCGAAGAACTGCTTGAGCAGTCCGCAGCAGTCGCTGTAAATTGCGCTGAAGTCACCGCTTCGATGGCTGATCATGGGCTTGGACAGGGCGCGCAAGACGCGAGGCGCGACCTTAACCGGCCCTGGAATCATGAGCAAAGTATCCTCTATATCCATCAGATCCCTTCTTCCTTATGCTTCACACTTTAGATTCACTGTAGCTTCACACTAGATTCCTGGTTTCCGGCAGCCATTATATAAAACTAGCTTTGATGCGCTGCGCCGTCGCCCAGCTTTGCCTGGCGCATGGCGGAAGGGCCCGTTTTTCCTTCACCCATTCCGTCAGGAAATTGATGGTATCCTGGTCGTGGGGATAGCCGCTGCCGATCTTGCAGTGCATGGATTCCTCCAGCTCTCGCATCGATGCGTCCCGCCTCACCTTAGCCAGGATGGATGCGGCTGAGACAACATGGTGGCGCTGATCGGCTTTGTGCTCGGCCTGAAGGATCATGCTGGTTTTGCTCGCGGCCTTCACACGATCTGCGAACCTCTGCGCATTCACATCGGCGGCATCGAGCATGCCCCGGTCGGCATGCAAATTTGCGACGACGGTCGAAAAGCTCCTGACCATGATCTCATTCATGGTCATTACGAGTCGAAGATCGTCGATCACCTGGGCCTTGACCTCCAGGATATACTGATCGGCGGCAATTCCACTGATCTTTTTCGCCAGGATCTCTCTTCTGGCCGGCGTGAGAAGCTTTGAGTCCCTGACCCCAAATCCGGCCAGGTCGAAGAGCCTATCCTCCTCGATCACCAGGCCGGCCACGAACATTGACCCTACCACCGGGCCTTTTCCGGCTTCATCTGCACCCAGGAGCAACACAAGAATATCACTGGCGCTTTATGATACATTAAGTAATCGACTCCCTGCGCCCTGCCACAGGAATACGCCACAGGAATATGTCTCAGGAATGCGTCTCAGGATTCCGGCTTGCAGATCGCTTCTCTTCAGACGGCGGCGCGGCGGCAAGCACTGCGCGCTCGCCTGAATTGGGGCACAGGAGGAATGGATTATGGCATGAGAAGGACCCATTTTCAGGGAGACGGGCATAATCCTTTCCTTTTGCCTCAACAGATCGGTGCCCTTTTGTGCACAAGCTTTATAAGCTAAGGTAAAGTCATTGAGTATATCCCAAATGAAGCGGGGTAGGGTAGTCAGGATATCCCGACGGGCTCATAACCCGTAGATCAGTAGTTCAAATCTACTCCCCGCTATAATTTAAAGCGCAAAACAGTTTTGGATCTTTTTTAGATGGAGTGCTTGATGCAATTTGTTCGCACCATAAGAGCCTTATAGAAAAGCAGGCAGAAGACCCTCTCCCTTCGGGGGCGGGATGAATGCCGTACCTACTGCTATAGAATCATGAAGCGAAATCTATATCTAGTTAGGGGTCCATTAACTTGTTAATGGAGAAAACAAGATACGCGCACTATAATCTCAACTATCAT
>DAONES010000042.1:0-15164 GCA_035403205.1 Methanothrix sp.
GCATAATGTCCGTCGTGATTCGGAAACGCCGATGCATTGCTCATGAAACAGAGCATGCCAATGGCCAGGATGGCCAGAGCCAGTTTGATCTTACTCATTTTAATCCTCCTATTCAGTTTCGTCCATAGCAATACCATCCTTACGCATTTATCAGGGTTGTTTTTATGTAGATCTCGGCTCAATGTCACATGAACATCCCGCTGCTTTGCCGGTCACTTTGGATGGCCATAATAGCAGCTTTTCCTGAGGGCCTGCGATCATAAGCAGCAGAGTCCGCCGTTTTTCCGAAGCTGAAGCGATGCAATTGCATACGTGGCAAGTCTATCCGCGAGGCTCCGGGGGAGCGCGCCTATTACGCTGAGCTTTGGGACTTATCAGGATGAGGGATATGATAATGGCATGCTAATGGTATTCTAATGAATAGAAGAAAAGAGCCCAATCTGATCTGGGCCCTTCAGCTTTTCAGTTTGAGTTTTAGTTCTCACTGTCCATTCAGCCACATATTGGCCCAGTAAGGCCAGTTATCCTCAGTGCGAGAGCTGGAGTAGACAGCATTGTATTTTCGAAGCTCTTTGTATGTATTGGCCAGCTCCAGTGCCCCTTGAGGATCATTGAAATTATAAGGGTTTGACAATGCGGAATACACGACTGCACCATCCAGAGCACCGCTGATGCCCTGAGGCCCGTTCAGCCACATATTGGCCCAGTAAGGCCAGTTATCCTCAGTGCGAGAGCTGGAGTAGACTGCATTGTGCTTTTGAAGCTCTCTGTATGTATTGGCCATCTCCAATGCCCCTTGAGGATCATTGTAAACGTAGGGATTCTGAAGCGCCTTGTACAGGTCTGCCCCGTTCAGGGCGTTTTGGGGATTATCTACTACATCAGAGTTCTGCATCACTTTGAACAGATCAGCCCTCTCCATAGCAGTCTGAGGGGCCTGGCTCTTGTAAACGCTGCTGAGACTATTGGCTGTCCCCATTCCAATCAAGCCGGCAGTAAGTAAGACGGAAATACAAATCACGCAAATCCTTACGGATATAGATCCTGATTTCGCGTTAGATGTCATTTTTATCACCCTTCCCCGTATCTATCTTTGATATAACTTGATATCAGCAATTACTCTGTCAGAGATATATGAAGGTAAACATCATATGAACTCTTCAGGCATCTCATATGAAGCCTAGAATGCTCATTTTATGACGCGGCTGCTCAGGTTGGCCCCACTACGGCCAGAGCGTTCGCCATCATACCCCTTGCTCTGCTCAGCGGGTGAAAGGACGCGGGGCGCGAGCCTGCTCGGCGATCACGTCTCCTGCATTGCGGTCTGCCATCTTTTCAGCCGGTGGCTCTTGGCAGCATCCTTCGCATCATGTTCCTGGTTATGCATCACATCATGCGACAGACGGCCCGCAATAGTTCCTGCAGGCATCTGAATAGGCCGTTCCTCCGCGCGCCTGGGCCGGTGCATTCATGCCGGCCCGCGCCCAGGCTGGCCTTTGCCCTCTCGTAGCAGCCCTTTGCCAGAGCAGTCCCACCAGGCATATCGATCCTCTGCAGCCCGAAATTCGTGGCGAATTCGTTCACCTTCTCATCGAAGCCCGGCTCGAACCGAAGGCCGGTATCGATCCGGACCACCTTTTTCATGCCGGAAGCCCTGATAGTCGCGCCCAGGTCGCGCCCTTTGCCCGGGTCAGCGTCCTCCTGGCCCATCACCCTCCAGTTGGAGGCCCACATAGGCGTCATGAAGAGGGCCGCGTCCTGATGCTCGGCTAAAGCCCGATCATAGAATTCGTTTCCGCCCAGAGCAAGAGCAATGCAGTCCTCGATTCGCGCTCCACTCTCATCGGCCAGCAAGCTGATCGGGCAGGTCAGACCTGGCAGGTCGCGCTCCAGATTTGCCAGAAAGCCGCCGCATTTGCCATAGAAAATCAGTATCCTGTCTGAAAATGGGCTCAGGCTTTGAATGCCGTCGTACGCTGCATTCCGAAGCCGGTCCAGATCGGAGTGCAGCCCGAGGGCAAGCGGCCTTACCACTACGACAAGCTCCTCTGCCCTGCGGCTCGTGTTGGGGGCGAAGATTCCTGCTTTTCCGGCCTTTCGACCCCGGACCCTGAGGCGCAAGGCGATCTCTTCCTGGCTCAGGAGGAGATGAGGGCGATTCTTCGCCTTCAGCTTGGCAGAAAGGCTCAGAGAATCCTTTCCATCTAAGAGGAGAAGCTCCCTAACCTCTCGATCGGCGGAGAGAAAGCTGGCAAGCTCATCCTCCAGCATCCGGCAGGCGAGTATGGATAGAACAGGCATAATTGATCTGCAATATCGCAATGAAAAAAGCGATGGATTGCTACTACCCTCACGTCCCTATCTTCACCGGCTCCACAATGGACCGCAGCGTGGCAATGGCGGATAGCGCCGCAAGATAGCTGGTTTTGGGATTTCTGGGCGAGGGGACATTCTCCACCAGGGTGGTGATCCTTCCGAAGCTGCCTTCCACCAGAATCTCATGCCGGTTCACGTGGATATTCGGATCGGCCACGATCCTCACCTGCACCTCGCTCTCCCCTGCCGCCAGGAAAAGCGTAGCAGCTACGTTGACATTGGCCGGAAAGGCCTTCACTGCTGCAAGCGCGCTTCCCTCAAAGATCTGCGTCGGCCCGACAAGGGCATCGAGGTCGATATTGTTCTCCCGAATGTATGGCGCGCCCCTGAGACCGGCGGGATTCTTGGTGGTGGTGAGAGTCACCGAGCGAATGGTTCCGATGCTCGCAGACTTGAGGCCGTCAAGGCCAGATATCGCTCCGGAGGGGAGATAGACCCGAGCGCCGTGCTCTTTTGCCAGAGCCTTGATCTCGGCGAACAGCTCGCTGTTTGCCAGCGCTCCCACGCTCATGATCATCAGCTTCTTTCCCGCGACCAGTGCTGCCTTGGCAATGGCGGGAACGGCTTTTTGGCTCGCCGCCTCCACGACCACATCAGAGAGGCTCACCAGCTCATCAAGCTTGACCTTGGCCGGCTTATGCTGCAGGCTGTTGATCAGCGCTGCCGCAGTCTCCGGATTATGGTCGCATACCGCAACTAAATTCGCATCAAACGCGCTGGAGTCCACCGCCTTGGCGATCTCGGCTCCGATAGCGCCGCACCCAACAAGCCCGATCTTGAGAGGCATCGGTGGCTATAAATCAATTGGACATCAAAACCTTTGCGGTATGCTAACCTCAGAGCTTGAGAGATTTGTGGCAGAGGACCTGGGGGAGTGGGACGATTCCAGCACTCTCGTCCCGGAGATCGAAGCTGTGGCGGCAGTCGTCGCCAGAGAAGACTGCATAATCAGCGGCCTTGCAGAAGCGCAGGAGATCTTCGCCTACTTCCGGCTGGCGGCTTCGCCACTGTTCGATGACGGAGAGTTCGTTCCCGCCGGATCTCAGGTCGTCTCCATCAGGGGAAGCGCCCGTGCCGTCCTCCAATCGGAGCGGCTCGCCCTGAACTTCATGGCCCGGATGAGCGGCATCTCCACATTAACCCGGCAATGCGCTCTTCTTGCCGGCAGCAGGGTGCGAATCGCTGCAACCCGCAAAACCACTCCCGGCTTCCGAGCATTCGAGAAGAAGGCGGTCTTCCTGGGCGGCGGCGACATGCACCGGTTCAATCTCTCAGACGCAGTGCTCATCAAAGACAACCACATAGCGATTCTGGGACTGGAGGAATGCCTGCGCCGCGCCAGGGAGCGCGCGAGCTTCACAAAGAAGATCGAGGTGGAGATTGAAAACGCTGCGGACATGATCAAGGCTGCCACAGGTGGAGCCGATATCATCATGTTCGACAACATGTCCCCGGAAGAGATTGCGCGGGGAATAGTGCAATTGCAGGAGACGGGCCTTCGAGATCATCTGATTCTCGAGGCCTCCGGAGGCATAACTCTTGACAATCTGTCCGAATATGCCGCGAGCGGAGTGGATGTGATCTCCCTCGGGGCGCTCACCAGGGACGCGAGATGGATCGACCTGAGCCTGGAGATGCAAACGGACTTAGAGCAAGATTCAAATCAAGAAAGAATATAAACCATAGGGAAAATGCACATAGAAAGGGTGTTACCCAAGATGAGGCGTCTGGTCTATCTGCTCTGTTTTGCCTGCCTGCTGTTTTCTGTTCTCCTCCTGGCATCATCCAGCGGGAAGGATGATACAGATGAGAGCGATGAGATAACCTTCAAGGACTTTTCCCTGAATATTGGAGATCGCGTCGATCTGGGCGACTATCGGATAGAACTCATTGAGATCCAGTCGGTAAGAGATGGGCTGGCGGTGGTCAGAGCCTCCAAGGTAGGCGGCGCGCTTGATGAGCAGAGAGCTCTCCTGCTGGACAGCTCCAACAACTTTGATGGTGGAGCCGACCACGATGGAATCACCGTCACAGTCTCAGATATCTTCGATGAGCAGTCCGCCAGGGTGCGGATCGAATATAAAGAGGGCCTGGGAACGCCAAGAAAGCATGCTTCCGAGAGGCCTGCGGCTGCTCTGGACAAACCCGAGCTTTCTGTGCAAAAAAGCTTCGAAAAGAATCAAATGAGCGTGGGCGATGTGGTCAAGGTTATCATCTCAGTCAAGAACACAGGCAGCGGCCAGGCTCTGGGAATAAAAGCTGATGATTCACCGCCTCTGCCTGAATTCTCTTATGTCGCAGGATATCCACCCAAGATCAAAGAGACACTGGACCCAGGCGAGTCTGATTCGGCGGTCTATGTGGTGGATGCCGTAAAAGAGGGCTCTATCCGCGTTCCAGCCATGACCGTCAGCTATACCGATTCCAAGAAGAATGCTAAATCAAATAGCTCTGATCCATTTAACATTCAGATAAATCCGAAGAGCAAGGCGGATCTGGTCATTGAGCCTGCCAGCCTGACGACGATTCCCCTGGATGGAGAAAGCCTGCTGAACATCAGCATTTCCAACAGGGGAGCAGCATCCGCGACAAGGATCGAAGCTGAAGGGACCGTCATGCCATCAGATGGGCTCCCTGCTACAGGGCTTGATAATAGCATCTTTGAAATAAAGCCCGGCGAAGAAGTGCATTATACGGCCAGGCTCTCAGGCAAAAGTCCAGGAAACTACACCATACGCCTCAAGGTCAGCTATGACGGTGGAGACGGATCGGTAATCCGAGAGGCCAGCGCGAAGGTGTTTGTCCTGGAACGAGAGTATAAATATCAATATTTACTACTTATTATCCCAGTTGTACTTATCATCGCCTGGGTTTACCGACGGTACAAAGTGTATAAATATTAAGAAGAAGAGATGTGTTAAGATACATGTTAAGATATCCAATACTGCGGACTTGATATCATGCTCAACGTACTGATGCTCGGCGTAGGACAATGCGGAAATCGAATACTTGACGCCGTAAATAAAGAAGCGTTTGGGGGTGGCGGAGCCGCGAGGCTTGCCAAGTATTATCTGCGCCCCAAATTCCCCAGTCGAGTGGAGACTCTTGCCGTAAATACGGCCATAAATGATCTCAAGGAGCTTCGTTTTACCACTGCCAAAGACCGGCTGCACGTTCCCAACCTGCACGGTGTGGGCGCCAACAGAAATGTGGGCAAGCGGGCCTTCATGGATAATCGGGACCTTATCATGGGTGAGATCGAGAAGAGGGGTGACTTCGATATTGCCTTTGTGATAACATCCACCTCCGGCGGGACCGGCTCATCATTCACGCCACTGCTCATAAACGAGTTGAAGAGACAATACCGGGAGATCACAGTTGTCACAATAGCCATCCTGCCGGCTCGAGAAGAAGGTTCCATCTACCTGCAAAATGCCGCCTTCTGCATGAGAGAGCTGATGGAGGTTGATGCGGAGGGCATAATCCTGGTCGATAATCAGTACATGAAACGGATCAGTGGCGATATTGCCTCTGCCTACGACAAGATCAACGATATGGTCGCCAAGCGCCTGTTATTCCTGATAGAGTCCCTTGATTCCGAGATGCTATCCGTAACCGATCTCGGCGACTTCAAGACGGTCATGAATGGAGGGCTTCGCATCGGTACAATGGGATTTTATCAGGCCGACAGCAAGAATCAGTCCATTCGGGATGCCATCGAGAACAGTCTCAAGCCGGCGAATCTGCTCTTTCCTTCTCACGTCGCCGACGATGCGGCCCGGGCCATGATCATCATCCAGGGGCCCAAAGAGCATCTGGATGTGGATGAGATCACCAAAGAGGTCGAGAGGCTCACCGCCAGCGCAGGCCACGTTTTCAAGGGAATTGTGATAAAGAAGGGTCCAGTCAAGGTGCTCTCTGTCTTCACCTTCGCCAGTGCGTCCGAACTGGAATCTATCTATGCCCAGGCAGCGCGAGGCATGCAGGACGAGAAGGATAAAAGGTGCAGAGCCAGAAAGCAGCTCGACGATGCCTTTGCGCATATCGAGGATTTGGAAGAAATCTATTGAAAGATGAAAGAAAAATGATCAAGCGATAGAGTATTCCTGCAGAGCTCTATAACTCATTTTTTCAGGGAAATCATGTGCTTATTTGGTCCGCGCCAAATCCCTTCTTCACTAAGATCTCCTTAATCCTCTGGATATGGTTTCCCTGTAGCTCTATCAGGCTCTCTTTCACAGTGCCCCCGCAGGCCAGCTTGGACTTGAGATGGGTGCAAAGCTCCTGAAGGTCGATCTCATGAGGATCAATGCCTTGGATCACCGTCACCTCTTTTCCATACCTGCGCTTCTGTACTTTTACAGCTATCCTTTGCTGCTCCTTGGCTACCTCCTCGCAGATGCAAAGCTCAGCAGGAAGGCCACAGACGGTACACATTTGAGAACTCATTTGGTGGCAGTTACCTCCGCAATATATCAACGATAAAGCCGATTATGCTATTAAAATCTGATGGTGTGTTTCAGGCACGAGATCGACCTCCCCGCCGAATTTCATTCATCTTTCGATATATTATTTCTGTCAGGAATATCAGCAGAGCGATGAGCAGCAGGATATCTCTTCGGGAGATCCGCTCCTGCAAAGTTCTCTGGCTGACGCGGCTGGCTTCAACCACAAGCTTCTCTCTGGCATCACCCTCGCTGAAGACCTTTCCTCCATTGGCCATGATCATTCTGGAAAGATCCGGATTAACGCCTATGTCTCGATACTCCAGCGGGTAGTTGACCGCCAGGCCGTAATTGCCGATGTAGTAGATGCCTGAGCTATTGGGAACGAATGTGGCTACATATCGGTTATCTCCCACCTTTTCCACATCCGCTTCCGGAAAGCTGGGTCGCGCAGGGCTGTTTATTGTGACGGATAGGGGCGTTCCCATCCATCCGTCGTCTGCTTCGATGCGGTCTTCCTGGGGTCGCGGATCGCCTACCGCCCAATTGAGGGTGGCCGAGATCAGCTGCGAACTTTTGCTGGAATACAGATTGCCTGCCCAGGCACTGCCGTCATCGACCGTCAGCGCCGCCACCCTGCCCAGACCGTAGCGCCATACCGTCAACACTGGTTTTCCGTCAGGCAGAGCCGCCAGACGCTGGGCACCGGCGCGGGGAGTGACATCATTAAAGCCGGTAACTGTTGCATTCAGGTCCAGATCGGCTGTGATGTAGTGGTTCTTGTTGACCACGCCTACCGTGTATCCGGATTGGCTGCTCTCCTCGGGGGCAGTCTTTTCAGGCGGCTGTTGCATCGTGGTCGTAAGTGAATCGGGATAGACGAAAGCGGAGAAGTCCGATCCGGTCTGGGCGGCTATATAATCGAATCTGCCTGTAGCTCCGGGGAAGGCCTGAACCTGTACCAGTCGAGCGGTCACATTCATCTGGCGCAATAGGTCTATGGAGCGGTCCACCACTTCCGGATAGTTGTAAAGGTTTCCGTCTGACAGGACCATCAGTTCGCCCTGGCCGCCGCTGACGTTGAGCATGTCCCAGGCCAGTTGCAGGCCGTTATCCAGATAGCTGTTCTCGGTGCCGGTGGGTGCGAGGCTCATTATCCTCTCTCGGAGAACGGTCTCCCCTCGGCGGAGGGGGATCGGGTCCTGCACATCATAAGCTTTGGTTCCGAATACTATCAGGCCCACCTTATAGTCCTGGAAGTGGGGTGACTTGAGCAGCTCCAGCGCCAGAGATTTCTCATAATCGAGCAGAGGCGTCCCGTCTGCGGTGCGCGTGGTGAGAAGGGAGAAGGAGATGTCCATCACGAAGATGAGCGTTTTTCCGCCCTCGAAGATGCTGGGCATGGAACGGACCGGCAGGATCTCCTCAATGCTGCTGTTGCGGTAATTGCCATTCTCATAGGAATCCTCGCCTCCGACCACCACCAACCCGCCTCCTTCGCGCACATAGCTTTTCAGCTCATCGAGATGGGTGCTGTATTTGATATCGTCTAGCACCACCGCCTTGTAGCCATCAAGCCCATCCGGAAGATTGGAGACCAGCGTCAGCTTGTAGAGATCGTTCAGCTCAGTCGCCAGGGGCGAGTTGCTGTTGGAGACGAGCAGAACCTGTGGTTTGGGGACGACGTAGACCGATTTCTGGTAGTTATCGTTTATCGGCTGACCGTCAGGGGCGATTGCCACCCGGATGATGTGATTTCCTGTCTCCAGGAAGGAATGGGAGATCTTGATGGAGGCGCTGTTGTTGGCGACTATCGTATCACTGTAGATCAGCCTGTCATCCGCGAAGACTGAGATCGGTCCCTGGTAGCCCCGGGCGGAGCGCACCAGCACCTTGAAGGGGTAATCCCCGGCCAGAACCGCAGTATTCGTCCCGGAGATCTCAACTCCCGCGTCGTCCCTCTGTGGGGCTAGCGATATGGCAAACGTCGTGGTGTTGGAGGCGCGGGCCAGTGCCAGGGCGTCTTCCAGAGATCGGCCGGAATTGCTGTTGCCGTCCGAGACCAGGAGAAGGGAGCTGCCCGGCAGGGAGTACTGCACAATCTTGTCTCCCAGGGGCGTTGCATCTCCTGAGAAGGTGCGCAGGGGAGCGTCTACATATTTCTCTATCCTTGATGCCACAAGCGGGTCGAAGATGCCCATTGAGCCAGTCTGGTCGTCCAGAATGGTAATGCTCGGCTTTTGCGAGGTGACGGTATGTAGCTCGACAAAGTAAGGGTTGGCGGCAGCCGCTATGATCAGGCAGAAGACCAGAAGCCTTGAAAAGGCAAAGAGCTTGCCTTGGGGCCTTCTAGAAATCAGGACTGCGCCTAATAGCAGCGCCAGGGGAATCGCCCAGAGAAGCTGCGGCGCGTCAAAGTAGAGGTCCTGGATCCAAATCATGTCTCTCGCCTCCTCTTCATTACCACCAGCTCCAGAAGAATGAGAAGGGCGGCAAAGGCTATCACCCAGAGAGAGAGGTCCTTTTCGACTATTGTCTCCCGGCTGGTGGATGTAAACTGTCCTGCAAGAGCTCCACCCTTTCTCGCCAGGGAGGACTCTCTGGGATCATACATATTTGCAGCCACAGCTTTTCCCTGGTAGCGGTAGATTCCCACCTCGTCAAGCAGCAGGGTGCTGGCGGATAGAGTTGTAGAGGGCGTCTGGATCTGGCTGGCATCTCCGAGGCGAATCATCTCGCCGGTCTTTTTATTGGCATCTGCTAAATCCGGGACTCCCGTGATCCAGTCCACCATCTGATACCAGAAGATGGGATACTCGGGCCGGAGGTAGAAGTCGGAATCCATCTCCAGGCCGTCGTAGACCACCATTCCCTTTCCCAGACGCCAGTAGGAGAGGATTGGCTGGCCGTTGGCCTCAACAAGGGTCGTGGAGCCCTTTCTGGATACCGCTTGAGGATACCGGAAGACTCCGATCTCATCAAAGTGCACCCCCTTAGCGAAGACCTCGCTTCTCACCCAGAGGCTTGCCGGGCCGGGTTGCTCTCCGGTCACGCGGACGGGCAGGTACTCGGGGCTCTCTCGGTCCGAGGCGATGAATATCACCTTGCCGCCATCGATGTAGCGATTGAGCTTGCCGTTTAAGGTGGCATTTCTGGCCACTATCACCAGATCAAAGTCGCTCAACTCGCCTGAGGTCATCACTGCGACATTGGGCAGGGCGCGAAGAGCGGCCAGAGCCGGTCCCTCTTCGCCCTGGTAGAGGACCCTCTTTGAAGCCAGGTTGGGAACATAGAGGTAGGCATGGTTGTCCCAGGATACGGCATCGTCCTGGTCCAGGGAGATCTCATTCACTCCCGGGTAAGCAGTAAACGAGAGATAACTGTCTGCACCGGAATCCATCTGCAGCGTGCGGCCCGCAGTGGTGCCGTCCGGGCTTTTAATGGTGACCGGGACGGTTCTCGCCGGGCCGTAGTTATGCACCATAGCAGTGTGGTTGACATATCCCGGTCCGGGCACATCCCAGGCATCCACCAGGGCAACGTTGTCTCCACTTTGATAGCAGTCGGCAAAGACGATGCTCACCTTTCCGTCTGCCTGGAGGAGTTTGCGGGTGGCATCCGGGTCGTCACCAGTCCAACTTATAAAATCCGAGACCACTAGCATGTTTCCCCCGTCTCCTGCCAGCAAGCTGGAGGCGAGGGTCATAGCGCTGGATAGGTCGGCGGAGACCGCTTTTGGCTTAAGGGTGCGCAATGCGTCCCGGGCTTGCTCGGGACTGCCCTCGGTGAGGATGGTCTGGGGCATGCTCTCCGCCAGGACGATGCTGATCTTCTGGTACCTGTCCAGGTAAGGCTCGATGAGCCGCATAGCGCCGGAGCTGGCCTGCATGCTGGCCGAGCCGTCCAGGACCACTGCCAGGTGGCTGCTCGCGGGCCCCTCTTCCGTAGTGTAGGGGCCGGCAGCGGCAACCGAGAAAGAGAGGAGGACCATAAGCTGAACCCAGAAGAGGGGGTCATTGATCAGGCGGCTGAGCACCGCGGAGCGTTCCGCCTCGCCTTCTCGCAAAAATTGCGTGGCTGAAAAGCGAATCTCCCTGGGCTGGGGACGGATGAGGTATATGATTATCAGGGGAACTATGGAGAGGAGCCCCAATAGGGCCATAGGATTGCGGAAGGGCATTTGATTAGACGTTTGGTCAAAGATATATGAAAAGGTTTGCGCAGACCATAAATATAATTGATGCCACAAAGCTGTATCATATCTTTCCCAAACTGAGGTTCTGGTTATGGTCAGCGCCATGGAGATCTATATGCTTTTGCCCAAGACCAACTGCAAGAAATGCGGGCTACCTACCTGCATGGCCTTTGCCGTGGGCCTCTTGGGCCGGCAGAAGAAGGTTGACGAGTGCACTCCCTTAATTGAGGAGAAGAAGTACGAGGCCAAGCTGAAGAAGCTTCGAGAGGTGATGGCGCCCCTCGAGAATGCCTCGGAGACCGGCCTGATCATACACCCTGAGAAGTGTTTCGGCTGCGGCAACTGCGTTGTCGCCTGCCCGGTCAATGTGGCTGCGGAGCCGACGCGCACCGCGGTGGGACTCGGCCCGGAGGGCGATAAGGTGATTCTGCGGGTGGAAGACGGGGTAGTGGTGGCCAACAACCTGAAAGAATGCAGACGCTTTGGGCCGGGCGGAACTCAATGCAATGCCTGCACTGCGACCTGTCCGAGCAAGGCCATAGAGTTCGTTTAGGTGAAGGAGAGGGTGAAAAGCAAATGGCAATATGCACGGGATGCTCGCTTCTCTGCGAGGATATTGTAGCGAGCTTTGAGAACGGTTCTCTCAAGCATGCAAAGAACCTCTGCCGCAGGGGGCACGGCCACTTCCAGGCGGCTTTAACAGAGAGGACGCGGCCCTTGATCGATGGTGAGCAGGTGGCAGTCGACAAAGCAATCGAGCGGGCGGCGGAGATTCTGAAGAGCGCCAAAAGGCCGCTTCTCTATGGCTGGTCGCACTGCACGCAGCAGGCGCAGTTCGCGGGAATGGCGCTGGCTGAGAAGCTGGGCACGACGGCAGAGGTGACCCTTGACGGTGCTTCTTCCTTCTGCGAGGGCATTTTGATGGAGCGGATTTTGGCTGGCAAGATTTCTACCTGCACTCTGGATGATGTGAGAAACTATGCCGATACCAGCATCTTCTGGGGGTCGGACCCATCCAGCAGCCATCCCCGCCATCTCTCCCGCTTTTCCTATTACCCGCGGGGTGAGAAGAGGCAGAGAAGCTACGAGGAGGAGAGGACCTGCATTGCCGTGGACGTGCGAAGGTCCCCCACAGCTCAGCTGTGCAGCAACTACTACTTCCGGCTACAGTCTGGCGGAGACGCCCAGTTCATGGAGGCGGTCCTGGCGGTACTGGACGGAAAGATTCCGAAAGTAGCTGACAAGAAGAAGATGATTGAGCTTGCCACTATTCTCAAGAAGACTGAGTGGGGAGCGATCTTTCCCGGTCCGGGCCTGATCTATTCTCTGCAAGATAAGATGGATCTCTTCGAGCAGCTCCTAGCCCGGCTCAATGAAATCACCTCCTTCAAGGTCGTGCCAATGCTGGCAGACTGCAATGCGCGCGGCTTTAATGAGTTATTGTTCGAGAAGACCGGGCACGCCGGTAGCGTCTCCATTCAGGGCGGCTCGGCAGCCTACAGCGCTGAGCACAGCGTGCTCGCTGCCGCAAAGAAATGCGATGCGGTGTTGGCAGTGGGCTCGGACCCGCTAGCCGATTTGCCGATCGGCACCGCCCGCGCTCTGGCGCGCCAGCCGATCATTGCCATCGATCCCAGGCGGTCTCTGACCACGGATGCGGCGAAGGTTGTCATTCCTTCTGCTCTAACTGGTCTTGAGGCAGGGGGAACGGCGGTGCGCATGGACGGGGTGAAGATAAACTTCGAGCCCATCATGAAGTCGGAGCTGCTCACCGATGAGCAGATTCTGGTCCGCATCATGGAGGCGATTTAAATGGCAGAGATTGAGGTCGCTCTAGTCGCCGTGCGCGACATATTCCAGGATGAGGCGGGAAGAAAGAGCCTGTTTTCCGAGGAGTACAGGATTCTGAGCGCCCTGATCACTCTAGACAAGCAGGACATGGCCGGCCTGGCAGTCAAGGACGGAGATAAGCTTCTGGTGAAGAGCGAGGCCGGGAGCATAGTAGTGGCCGCCAGGGCCTCGAAAGATGATGCTAAGGAGGCTCATCCGGGCCTGGCATTTATGTGCATCAGCCCCTGGTACAGCCAGCTTGTCCCGGATGACGGATGCGAACGCATCAGCGTCGAGGCGACGCTCGCCCCAACGACCGCATCAGTAACTGCGATAGCCGAGATTCAGGCGCGGATGAAGAGCTGATGGGGGAAGATGATGAAGATGACGAAGACCAGGACGATTAAGGATCTTATCTCGATCTCCGATTTATCAAAAGAGAAAATACTGCGGCTGCTGGAGAGTGCTGAGGCCTTTCGGGCGAGGAGGGGCGGGCATGGCGGGCCCTTGCAGGGCAAGAGCCTGGCTATGATCTTCGAGAAGCCATCCACCCGCACAAGAGTTTCTTTGGAGGTGGCGGCGGCGGAGCTGGGCGGCCATCCCATTTATCTCTCGGCAAGCGAGCTGCAACTGGGAAGAGGCGAGACCATCGCAGACACGGCGCGGGTGCTATCTCGATATGTGCATGGCATCACCGCCCGGGTATACTCACACAATACCGTTCTTCAGCTGGCCAGGCACGCCAGCGTTCCGGTGGTCAATGCTCTCTCTGACTGGGAGCACCCCTTGCAGATCCTGGCGGACCTGCAGACCATCAAGCAGCGTTTCGGAGAGCTGGAGGGTCTGAGCCTCGCCTGGATAGGGGACGGAAACAATGTCTGCAATTCCCTCATTTTAGCGGCGGCCATTTTGGGAATGCAGATCAGCGTGGCTTCCCCTGAAGGCTACCAGCCTAAGGAGCAGATACTGGCCCAGGCCAGGGAGCTGGGCGGCAGTCCCCTGGTTGTCCTCGAGCCTGAGGTGGCGGCAAATGACGCTGATGTGCTGGTCACCGACACCTGGGTTTCCATGGGAGACGAGGCGGAAGAGGCGGAGCGGCTGAGGGTCTTCGGCAGGTATCAGGTGAATAGTGCGCTCATGCATCAGGCTGCGCCGCAGGCGATAGCTCTTCATTGTCTTCCTGCCCACCGGGGCCAGGAGATCACTGATGAGGTTATGGACGGGCCTCAGTCTGCGGTCTTTGATGAGGCCGAGAACCGTATGCACACCAGCAAGGCGGTCATGGCCTGGCTGATGGGAGATAGCTCTCTGGATTGAACAGAGATTGAGCATCGCATCGATTCTTTGCGGGGGAGCCGGATGAATGCAGAAAGGCCAAGCGGAGGCGGCGGAATGGCGGGAGAAGAGATTGCCGCAAGAGTGAAGGCGGACCTCTCGTTTCTGCTGGATCCCCTGTGGCGGGAGCAGATCCTGGGGGTGCTCCTCTACGGCTCTCAGGCCACTGGAGAAGCCGGGCCGAGAAGCGACATCGACCTGTGCATTGTCGCGCCCAGGGTGTCCGATCATTCTCTGCTCTGGAGGAGGTTTGTCTCTCACCTCAGAGACAGTCGGTATGATGTGCGCATCTTTGAGCTCTTGCCTCTCTTTCTCAAGGCGGCGGTGATTGAGCAGGGAATTGTGGTCTACTGCGAGGATGAGCCTGAGCTTTACGAGTACTTCTATCCATTCCGGCGCGACTGGCAGGATCAGAAGCACAGGCAGGAGATGACCGCGGAGGAGGCAAGAGGGCTCTTCCGGGCCGCCGGGCGGACGCAGCCGCAGGGAGGATCGCAAAGTTCTAGTAGAGCATAGCACTTTTATCTGCTGCCGCCCCATTAGCTGGGGCTGAGAGCGCGCGGGGGTTGCCAAGTGGTTAAAGGCGCAGGGCTTAGGACCCTGTCACGAAGGTGTTCGCGGGTTCGACTCCCGTCCTCCGCATCTAACCTCTTTTTGATAACACTTTTTAGGTTTTGTCCTAATTTACTCAGATCGAATTATGAATCTCTTTGATGTATACTTTTTCAAATAGGGCATATTTGAGAAACCTTCGATTCAGTGGCAAAATTTCCGCTCATTCTATATGTGGCAATTCGAGAGCCATACCGCGACGATTTCTTTGATTTTATGAGGATTACATAAGAAAAAGACTAAGTACCTAAAATATAATCTAATCCTTAAAGGAAGCGAACTAATGCCGAAAGAGGAAGACAAACAATTTTTAGAGCACATAGCAGAGAAAATGCGAAATCCGCGCGGGAAAGTAGTTCTATTCTTGGGTG
>DAONES010000043.1:0-14927 GCA_035403205.1 Methanothrix sp.
TTATTGAGCAAGAGCAGGCTTATGGACATGCCTGAGAATATGGTCTGAATCCCCAGGATGGAGAAAATCATGGCCATCATCGCACTGGAAGAGGCATCCAGCGACCCAAAGCCGGATACCCCCCAGCTCATCAGGACTCTCAGGCCGACAATTCCGCCCACCGCCAGCAATGCTACGCCAATCAGAAGCTCCTTTTCCAGAGAATGATAGCTGATCATCTTCTTGATTCGCCCCGAGGAAGAGAGTCCGTAGGTCGCACCGAATGCTTCAAAGTACAGTCCTGCGAGAAACATCTGGTAGCCTATGATTGCCAGAAGGCCGCCCAGGATCAGAGAATGCACCCTTAATCCACCTTGCAGATACACTCCCATGAACAGGGCCAGCCCGAAAATAAGGACCAAAAGCCCTGGCATTAGAAGAAATGGTGCTGGCCGGTAGAGCATCATGAAACGCAAATGTCTCCAGCCGTCTGTGATGGAATGAAGTTTCGAGACGCCTCTGCGCGGTGAGTAGGTGATGGGAACTTCTGCAATTCTCAGATCTTTGCAGACTGCTTCAATGAGCATTTCGGAGGCAAACTCCATTCCACCCGACCTGAGATTCAACCTGTTTAAGGCGTCCCTCCTGATCGCACGAAGGCCGCAGTGGGTATCTGAGATTCGGCTGGAAAATAGGAAATTCAAAATGCAGGTGAGAACTGGGTTTCCAATGTAGCGGTGAAGGGCCGGCATGGCGCCGGGAAGAATCTTCCCTTTTAATCGCGAACCCATGACCAGATCATAATTGCCGCTCTGCAGAATGGATACCAGATCTGCAATTGCTCTGGGATCATAGGTCAGATCTCCATCCATAAAGACGATGTACTGCCCTTCTGCCTGAGAAATCCCTGCCAGGTAGGCGTTTCCGTATCCCAGTTTTGCAGGCCTGATGACCTTTGCACCGCATGATTCTGCGATCTTCGCAGTCTCGTCGGTCGAGCTATCTGCCACGAGAATTTCGCCTGAAACGGCCATCTCTCTGAAGACCTGCTGGGCCCTCTGGACGCATTCGCAGATCGTCTCTTTTTCGTTTCTGGTGGGGATGATCAGGCTTACTTGGGGCACATCACTTTGGGTTGCGATCCTATCTGTTAAACCTTTCCAACCCCATCAAAGCGTCTCAGGTTCGACCTCATGCTTAAACGAAAGCCTGACCTTGGCCCGGAATTGCATTACCTTGCCGTCGACAAGCTTAGTGTCCATCTCGACTACTTCGGCCATCCTCATGTTTGTAAGCTTGTCAGCTGCAGAGGTGATGGCGTTGTTTACCGCATCCTCCCAATCCTTACTTGATGTTCCCACAAGCTCGATAAAATTATAGACGCTGCTGCCAATTGCGCTATCCATGTATTATAATAGTCATTTCTCCTTGATATAATTTTTCAGGATCGACCATCTGGTTTAAAGGGGATACTGTCATTGGCCTGCCTGTAAAAGAGGCGGCAATTGATGAACCGTGCAGAAGTGCAAAAGTACATAGAAGAGCAATATCCTGGTTTCAAGGTATTTGGCAGAAAGACAGTCTCCTGCCGAAACTCATCAATCTATATGCTGGATCTTTGCCGGGAAAAGACTCTGAACCGGATTGTGGTCAAGATCTCTCGCAACTATCAGCCTCGCGAAGTTTCTCTCGAGTATGCCAATCTCTCGCGCTTTTACTGCGGCTGCAAAGACGAGTTCATCTCCTCGCCAAAGCCTCTATTTGTAGATGCAGAGAAGGGAATCCTGGCCATGAGCTATGTGCAGGGCACCAATTTCTCTCTAATCCTTCATGAGGTAAGGCCGGCAAGTCTGCAATACATCAGCTCTGCTGCGCGTCTCTCCGGAATTGCCCTGGCAAGGTATCATGAGATATTCTCCCGAAACGAAAGCGATCACGACGGTCTCCTGACAATCGATGCCAATGCGCGCGAGGACGACATCAACCAGTTCCTTTCCGAAAGCCGGGAGCACATGGCCGAGTGCAACCTCTGGATGCATGTAACGCCGTTCTTTGATTTCACATCCTGGAACATCCTGGTCAGAGGCGATCGATTAAATAAAATGAGGCTCTTTCTCATCGACTTTCCCAGGCTTGATTATGTCTGCACCCCCCATCTGGATCTGGCCAGATTCCGATTCGGCCTGGAGCTGATCAAGCAGTTTCCACCATCCAAGTTCTTCGGACTGAACCGCTGGGATGTAGACATTCTGTACGATCGGTTCCTCAGCAGTTACTGTCGCGAGATGAATGTCTCTTTGAACGACGATGACCTCTGGCTAATTTCCCGCGCCAGGAAGGCCTACATCAGGCGGGCTCAGGATCTGACTCGCAAGGGCCGCTGCGGCTGGCAGCCAAAGCTTGAGCAGATATATCTTCGCACCTTCAGCCGGGATTGGCTGGACCAGGGAGATGTCTTTTCAAAGTGGTCCGGAATTGGGCTGGCAAAAAGAGAAAGGGCCTAAAAAAGGGATGAGTTCACTTCTGTTTACTCTGTTTTCTTCTCAGTGGCAGCCTCGGTTTCTTCTTGAGGCTGCGCTGGCTCATCCTTCTTAGGCTGCGGCTTGGGTCCTTTGCCCATGGCCACCAGAGATGCCTTGGCCTGAATTCTGGCCAGCGGATAGTCGTCCTTGGCCACTTTCTCCAGCGCCTGAACGGCACGGTTATCCTTTAGCTCACCCAGGATCCAGGCGGCTCCGGCGCGCACATCTTTGTCTGCATCGGAAAGGGCCTCTATTATGCGGTCTGAAACCTGTTTTCCGTAGGAGGAGATGGCCACCATGGCATTGCTCTTTACAAGATACTCCTCGTCCTTGAGGGCCTCGATGAGTGCCTCCAGTGATTCGGATATTTCCCTTTTGGATAGGAGGATGATGGCATTGGATCGCACCAGCATGTGCTTGTCCTTGGTAGCTGCAATCAGCCTCTCTGTGGACCAGCTGGGGTCCGGGAGCACTGCGGGAACAGGAGGCTCCTCTACACCGCAGGTGGGACAGGCTTGCTCAGCCATGGAACGGGTGACAATGGGTGCCTCTTTGCTTGCAGCGCTCTTCTCTTCTGTCGATCTTTCGTCTTCTTTCTTTTCTGTTTCCATAAAAGGCCTTTTTGCTTCTATTCTACTTCAGCTTTTCCTAAGAAGAAGGCTTTCCGGTTGATCTCCAGGAACCTGGACGGCACCACCTGAGCGAGCGCCTGCAAGATCAGCTCCTCAGATATCGGAATATACCTGGAAAGGGCTCCGAGCATTACCACATTCATTGCCTGGGCGGTTCCAGCAGCCTGGGCGAGAGCGGTGGCGTCCAGTGCAATAACCCTGCAGCTATGCGCTTTGAGTGGAGCGAGGATCTCCTCGATCGACGGGTATTTTGCCCTGCCACTGGTCACGGTTGAAGGCAGAACCGGCCGCGTATTGACAAGAGCGACTCCCGCAGGAGAGAGGAATTGAGCAAACCGCAGGGCTTCTGCGGGCTCGAGCGCCACCAGCACATCCGCGCCTCCGGCGGCGACCATCGGCGAGAAGCGACACCCAATGCGGGTGTGATTGATCACGCTTCCTCCCCTCTGGGCCATGCCGTGAGTCTCGGCTCCGCATACCGGCTTTCCTGCCAGCACCGCAGCTCTACCCAGCACATCCGAGATCAGAATCACTCCCTGTCCGCCTACTCCGACGATCACCAGATCGCATTCAGAGGTTCTCATTTTGTCACCTCCTTGATGGCGGAAGATGAACAGATCGCAACGCATACTCCGCAGCCTGAGCAGAGCGCATTAATCCTCGCCTTATCGTTTTCGAATTCTATGGCCGGGCAGTCGTAGTCCAGGCAGAGCTTGCAGCCGATGCACTCCTCGCCAACCTGAAACGTCTTTGGCCGAACGCCGCCGCGGCGAGCTTTGATTACGCAGGGCTGCCTGGCGATGATCACCGAGAGGCCCGGATAATCCCTGGCCCTCTTGAAGCTCTCCATCGTCTCCTCCAGCCGGTATGGATCGACGGTCTCTACCATTCCCGCACCCAGTGCTCTGGCCAGCCCTTCAATTGAGACTGCAGTCGTTTTTTCCCCGGTGGCAGTCATTCCGGTTGCTGGATTGGGCTGATGTCCGGTCATGGCGGTGGTGGAATTATCAAGAATGGTCACGGTGATCTTCGCCTTGTTGTAGGCGGCATTGAGCAGGCCGGTCATGCCACCGTGCAGGAAGGTCGAGTCTCCGAGGCTACAGCATATTCCCTCTTTCTCCCCGCCGAAGGCAATGCCGCTGGCGAGAGTGATGCTCGCCCCCATGCACAGGCATGTGTCTACCGTGCCCATTCCGACCGCCATGGTGTAGCAGCCGATGTCGCTGGGATAGATCGCCTTCTTGCCGAAGACCTTTCGCATGGCGTAATATGTGGCCCGGTGGCTGCATCCCGGACAGAGCGATGGCGGTCTTGGTGGCAGAATTGCCATCGGCAGATCGGCCGGCTCCCGGCTGACTGGCTTGCCAATCATCTTCGCTACGGCGTCTTTTACCCGCAAATAGTCCAGCTCGCCTTCGCGAGGGATGGCAGCATCTTTTCCCAGGATCTCCACTTGAGGATTAACCTCTCTGGCGATCATCCGGACCTGCTCTTCCACCACCGGCTCAAGCTCCTCTATTATCATTACCCGGCGGACGTGCTCGAGCATGCGGCGGATCATCTTTCTGGGCAGCGGATAGGTCCCTATGCATAGGAGCGAGAGATCTTCGTCCAGCTCAATTACTGCTTCCTTCGCGTACAGTCCTGCGATGCCGGAGGCAATTATTCCCGTGTCGCCCTTTAGCTCGATGCTGTTCCAGGGCGCCTTCTCCAGCTCCTCTTCGATGGATGCCTGCTTGGCGAGAAGCTCATGATGCAGCGGACGGGCGTGGATGGGCAGGGCCACCCGTCGCGCAGGGTCTTTGACAAACCGGCCCTTGCCAGCGGATTGTTCCGCCTGGCCAACCTCTACATCCTCCCTGGCATGAGATACGCGCGTGGTGGGCCTGAGCATTACCGGGATATTGAATTTTTCCGAAAGCTCAAAGGCAAAAATGGTCATCTCCTTTGCCTCCTGGGGATTTTCCGGGTCGAGGCAGGGTATGCCAGCAAACTGGGCATAACGCCTGGAGTCCTGCTCGTTCTGCGATGAATGGCAGTAGGGATCATCGGCACAGATCACCACCAGTCCAGCGCCCACGCCCAGGTAGGCGAGGGTCATGAATGGGTCTGCGGCCACATTCAAGCCCACGTGCTTCATAGTGGCAGCGGCGCGCCGACCGGTCCAGCAGGCTCCCGCTGCTACCTCCAGAGCGACCTTTTCGTTGACCGACCATTCCACATGCAACGGCAATTCGCTCTTGAGACTGACCACGTTTTCTATGATCTCCGAGGAGGGGGTGCCGGGATAGCCGGCGACAAGCCCGACTCCAGCCTCCAGGAGGCCTCTGGCAATTGCTGCATTTCCGAGAAGATATTCTCTCACAGGTAACCATCCCTTTGTTGTGGGCGAATTGTTGGCCCTTTCCCTCTGATAATCGTTTGGATACAAATCTAATTAAGCATGCAGTGCCGTACCCTCTGCAATGGCGAAGTGGCAGATGGAGAAGTGGCAGGAAGATTCAGTGGGATCGATTTACAATTACCTCTCGCCCGGCTGCCGCATCTGTCGCCAGGGTGCGGGCCTGGTGCTCTTCGTCACCGGCAGGTGTGATCGAAGCTGTTTTTATTGCCCGCTATCCGAGGAGCGAAAAGGCACCGATCAGGCCTTTGCCGATGAAATGGCGGTGAGGGATATCGCCGATATCCTGCGGGAGGCCTCTGCCATCGATGCTCTGGGCACAGGAATCACCGGCGGCGAGCCGCTTTTGGAATTGGATTATGTTCTGGAATGCATCCGCGCCCTCAAGCAATCGCGGGGTCCGTCCCATCACATTCACCTCTATACCGGCCTTCTTCCCGGTCGCGATGTCCTGGAGAAGCTGGCGCAAGCGGGCCTGGACGAGATACGATTTCATCCGCCGCTTGCCCGGTGGTCAGAGCCCGCAGGACTCAAGGAAGCCTTGCAGCAGGCCAAGTCCCTGGGATTATTAGCAGGCGTGGAGATTCCGTCCATACAGCCGTCTCCGAAGATAGTTGAGGCGGTAAGAGATGCAGATGCGTTCCTCAATGTAAATGAACTGGAGTTCTCTGAGACCAACTATGTGGGGCTGGCCGCGGCTGGCTTTGTTCCGGTGGACCTGGGCTGCGCAGCCGAGGCAAGCAAAGAGATAGCAATTGAACATTTCCTTAAAGACGACATAAGGGTGCACTTTTGCCCATCCTGCTTCAAGGACGCGGTGCAACTGCGAGAGCGGCTGCTGCGCAGGGCGAATAGAACGGCGCGGCCTTTTGATTATGTCAGCGACGAGGGAACGATAATTCATGGCGTAATTGAGGGCGATCTACGTGCAGCGCGATTGCTTCTCGAGGAGGAGGCGGTTCCAGAAGAGATGTACTCCAGCCAGGAGGATAGAATAGAAATCGCGGCCTCGATTCTGGAAGATCTGACAGAGGGTCTTAAAGAAATCTCCTGTGTTCTGAGCATAATTGAGAGGTATCCTTTTGAGGATGGAATGGTCGTAGATAGAATACCTTTATAATCCTTAAATTCATTGCTTGAGGGCGGTGATTTTGCCGGATGGAAAGCGCTGAAGAACGAATCCAGGAGAGGCTCAGAAATTATCTTAAGCGGGACGGAATAGGAATTCGGAAGGCTGTCTTGAAGTTGTTTTTGAGCGATGGAGCTTACACCACTGAGGACGTCTTCACCTACCTCGCGAAAGAGGGTTTTGACGTCAGCTATCGGGGGGTCTCTGCCATGGTGGGGCTCATGAATACTCGCCTGGGCATTCTGAGCATCGACGTTTCCGGGGACCATAACGTCTATTCCCTCAAGGGAGATCACAAGGGTGTTGTGAGGTCCGTTCTGGACAATTATTGAGATTATTAGAAATAATTGGAATTGACTGTGCCGCATGCTATCGATATGTCGATGCATCAATTAGGCGGCTCGCCTCTTTTCATTCTTTTCATGTACTTGCCGAGCACCAGGTCTGCCATCAGATTCACCCCTTTTAGAGCGGCGTGGATTGCAGGTCCCGCCGTCATCCTCTCCCGATAGAATCGGTGCAATTTCTTGAGGTGGCGCAGGTTATAGTCCAGGCATAATCCTACCAGCTGCCAGTGCTCGGGCAGCGCATCTTCTCTGGAAAAGCCCTTTCTCCCGCCAAGCTTGGTATCGGCGATGGTGGTGAAAAACAGGGGCAGCATGAGCCCGGTGTAGTCCATGAGCGACTCCACGAGATCGGTGGTCTTCAGGACATCCTCCCTTGTCTCTCCCGGCAGTCCCAGGACCAGGCTGGCCACGGGAAGCCAGGACTCTTCCGCGAAGAGGTTGTAGCAGTCCCGCACGATCTCCGGCCAGTTTTCTATCTTCGCCGGCCGCGCTTTGTTTGGCATATGCATCTTCAGAATGCGGCAGCTGCCAGTCTCTATGCCGATCCAGGCTGACATGTGGTTCTGATCTCTTCGCACGCCCACAACCTGCGAGATTGAGCGCAACAACTCCTGGTTTTGATGGACGGATGCGAGGCTGAGGTGTGAGACATCGATGGTCTTCGGCCCGAGCTTTTTTACCGCAGTCACCATCTCCAGAAGCCTCTTTGCATCGGTCTTGCCCTCGCGGTAACCATAGGAGAAGAAATCCTCGCAGTGAAGTATGATGTCCCTCTGGCCGCTCTCCAGGTTCACCCTCACATCGTCCAGAATCTTTTCCAACGGCCTGTGGCGCAGAGTGCGGTTGGCTGGCGAGCAGAAAGCGCAGCCCCTCCAGCATCCTCTGCCGATCTCCACAATTCCCCCGACGGTGGCCCCTCGATTTACGGGAATAGCATCTCCCGCCACCGCTCTGCCTCTGATGACCTTCGGGACGACGTCGCCGCCGATGATCCTTCGGCAGATATCCGGAAAATCGCTTTCCGCCTCGCCCAGGTAGATGTGGTCCACATCCACGTTCTCACCCATCACCTCCCAGGCACCGTTTCCGCCTACTACTACCCTGGGCCTGTGCTCCTTGATGAGGGGATGGGACAGTAGCTCCAGAAACCGGCTGCGATTGAAGGGCGGGCCTCTGCCGATCATGTCTTCGACCTCCCGCACCGCAATCTTTCCCATGGGATCGTCATGGGTGATCCCCACGACCCTGGTCTCCGGCCCGATGGCCCTGTCCAGATGAGCAGGATGGGCTACTATTACCTCATCTCTGGAAAAGCCCGCGTCCAACAATGCCGCTTCCACCTTTCGAATGCCGCAGGGGGCGATCTTCGCAGAGCCGTCCTGGGCGGCAGGAACAGGCGGGCAGAACAGATTATCAAAGATCCAGTCGGGCAGAGCTGCTCTAGGCATTATGGCGGCAAAGCCGAGCATTACTCCCCCATGGTAGTTGCTCATCATGGTGGTGTCGCTGGTGAGGACGATGCTCTTGCCAGGAATATGCGGCATAGGCTTTATTCCATAGAGTTAAGGCAGATAACGTTGTTGGAAGGCAAAAGCCCAACAAGTTTTTATCGGATTGCCGATTTCATAAAACCGTGCAAGAGAAGTCGTTAGCGGAAATCAACGAACGCATTCGCGACGGGAGCGCCCGCGTCGTAACGGCAGAAGAGATGCCTGATATTGTGGACGAGCTGGGCCTTGCCGGAGCAGTGCGCGAGGTGGATGTAGTAACCACTGGTACCTTTGGGGCCATGTGCTCCTCGGGAGTATTTTTCAATCTGGGCCACAGCGACCCGCCCATAAAGATCTCCAAAGCCCTGCTCAATAAGGTGGAAGCCTATGGCGGAGTGGCGGCTGTAGATCTGTTCCTGGGGGCAACACAGCCCTCCGAAGACCGGGGAATAGAGTACGGCGGAGCGCATGTGATGGAGGATCTCATCTCCGGAAAGCAGATCGAGGTAGAGGCATTCGGCGCTGGCACGGACTGCTATCCCCAGATGGACCTGGAGACCAGCCTGCGCCTGGAGGATTTCAACCAGGCCACCATGGTCAATCCCCGCAATGCCTACCAGCGCTACAATGCAGCCACAAATTCATCCGATCGCACCATGCATACCTACATGGGCACTCTGCTTCCACGCTACGGCAATATTCACTACAGCGGGGCAGGAGTCCTCTCTCCGCTTTCCAACGACCCGAATTTCGATTATGTCGGTGTGGGAACCCGCATATTCCTTGCCGGAGCCCAGGGGTATGTCATAGGATCGGGCACGCAGCATAATCCACAGAATGGCTTTTCCACGCTCATGGTAACGGGCGACATGAAGAAGATGAACAACCATTTTCTGAGAGCTGCGACGTTCCACAAATACGGCAGCAGCCTCTACCTGGGCATAGGCATTCCCATACCGATGTGTAATGAGAAGCTTGCCAGGAGCACTGCCGTGCGGGACCGGGATATCACCGTTCCTGTGATGGACTACGGAATCGCCCGCCGGGATCGACCCTCTCTGAAGGTCGTCAGCTACGAAGAGTTGAAGTCCGGCATGGTCGAGATCAATGGCAAAGAGGTTGCAACCTCTTCTCTCTCCAGCTTCCATGTGGCCAGGGAGGTGGCCCACACCCTGAAGCAGCAGATCGAGAAGGGCGATTTTCTGCTGACCCAGGCTGTGGAGGCTCTCTCTCGCGTGGGCAGCTCCCGGCCCATGAAACAGACAAAGGAATCGCCAAACGTCCTGGATGTAATGAGTCGCGACGTGGTTACGGTTCACGAGGATATCGGTGTAGAGGAGGCCGCCAAGCTGATTGTGAGCGGCAGCTTCGATCATCTGCCGGTTGTCTCCAGGGCGGGAAGGCTTATGGGCATAATTACCGCCTGGGACATATCCAAGGCGGTGGCGAGCGGCAAGTCCTCACGCATCGGTGATATCATGACCCGGCGGGTCTATTCCGTCAAGGTGGACGAGCCGATCGAGCTTGCCGCCCGCACATTTGATATGCACAGCATTTCTGCAATGCCCGTGGTAGATAGGGACGATAAGGTAATCGGGATGATCACCAGCAATCATCTTTCCCGGCTCCTCGCCCGGAGGCGATAAATAATGAAATTAATGCTGCACGTAGCACCTGGAATTGTGCGTTATCCCCTCATCGCTTCGGTCATATTGGAGACCGGCGCTCTGGTGAACATCGAGAGGGCCAGCATCGATGCAGTGAGCGGCGAGATCGTGCTGGAGGTTCCTCAGGACAAATGCACGACGGTAAAGGAGGCATTTGAAAGTCGCGGCGTGAAGGTCGTGCCCCTGGAGATTCCCGTTATCAGAGACGATAATGAGTGCGTCCATTGCGGGGCATGCGTCTCCATCTGCCCCACAGGAACATTTCGCTTTGAGGATTGGCTGGTCGTGGCCGATTCAGGAAAATGCATCCAGTGCGGCGCCTGCGTCGTGGGCTGTCCCCAGCGTGCTCTCAAGCTGGTAATGAAGTAGGCCTGCTCTTATGCGGGCGTTTTTTCTTTTTATCCGATTCTCATCATTTTTTGCATAAAATATCCTGTTGCTGAATACTGATTGAAATAAATGGGAACTTATATAAGCATGAACTGTTTATACAGATAGAATAAGTTAGTAGTAGATGTTTTAGCGGTTATGGGGGAAGAAATGATACATGATACAGATCAGCTTTGCGATTCGGAAATTTCAAGGACCCCGTCCTGCCGCCGTACTACATCAACTATTTTGTTATATTTATGCAAGATATCGTCAATGCAATCTTCTTTTGCAGATCATATTAATAGAAATAGGTGAAAATGATGACTGGTGACCGCGATGTCTCATCTCTGGCAATCCTGGCCGATGCCCTTTGCCAGCCTGCAGGATACGATCCCGAGCAGCTGCGCACCCTCTCCAACCAGGGATCTGATATCGCTTCACCATTCATTGAGGCCATACTCTCCTCAGATGAAAATCAAATACAAAAGGGCCTTGCCGACTTGGCAAATTCTCTTTCGGAAAGCGATAGCTTCGACGCCTGGTTTGATCTGGGCCGGCTGGCTGCCAGCCTCTTCTTTCGCCATGCTGCCGAGGAGTACTTTGAAAAGAGCGCCGATCTGGCCCGAGCGCAGAAAGATTATGAGGGGCTAGCGAAAGTTTACAACTGCATGGGCAGCCTTTGCAGCGATGACGAGGACTGGGATCGAGCCTGCCGGTTCTATGAAAAAGCCCTGCACATTCCGGAGGTGGAAACGAATCCCCCACTCCTGTGCACCATTCTGGCAAATCTGGGCCGGGCCAGCACTCAGAAGGGCGATTTAACAGCAGCCGAAAAGTGCTGCTCCAGGATGCTTCTTTTGCTCGACGGGAATGAACACCGCAGCCGGGCGGATGCCTTCTTCTCCCTGGGAGAGATTCATCAGATGAAGGGTGAGCACGACAGAGCTGAAGAATGCTACCAACAGAGCCTCTCCGAGAGGGAGAAAGCCCAGGACCGGAGGGCCATGGCGACATCGCTCGCGAGCCTAGCCTCAATTTACCAGATCACCGGTGAAGGGGACCGGGTGGAAAGCTGCCTGGATAGAGCCATACATCTTCTTCAGGATATCAGCGATCCACTTGCCGAGGCAAGGATGCGCTTTCAGCTGGCGGATTTCTTCCTGCTGGAAGGCCGGTACAATGAAGCTTGCGTCCATTACGAAAAGAGCCTGCCCGCCCTGCAGCAGGGCGACAGCCTTCTGGCGGCCCGCGCTCAGGGCCGAATAGGGCAATGCTTCATGGACTCCCGCGACTATGCCATGGCAGAGGGCCATTTGGAGAAAGCAAGAAGGGCCATGCAGGATCAGGGTGACCAGAGCAGCGTCTCTGACCTGCTGATCCTGCTTGCCAGCAATTATCGCCTGCAAAACCGGCTGGATGAGGCTTTGCAGTGCTCCCGGCAATGCCTGGAGATCAGGGAGCAGCAAGGCGATTGCCAGGCCATCGCCGACATCTATAGCTGCATGGGGCTGATTCATGCCGACCGGCGCGAATACCTCCTGGGAAGAGACTGTTTTCAGAAGGCTGCTGATCTATTGATGCAGCAAGGAAAATGGCTCTCTGCCGCGGAAGCGCTCTCCAATCTGGCAAGCCTCTGCCACCTGAGCGGACAGCTGGAGGATGCTCTGAGCGCCTATCACCGCGCTCTGGAGATATTCTCGGAAATGGGCAATGAGCAGGGCAGGTACCAGACGCAGGCCAACCTGGGACTCGTCTACCAGCGCAAGGGAGAGCTCTCTCTGGCGGAAGAGTACCTGCAAAAGAGCCTTGTTGCCAGAGACGGGAGCGATATGGCAGGCGAGGCGAGCATCAAGCTCTCTTTGGGCCTGACTGCTCAGTGCAAGGGCGAGTGGGATCGCGCCCAGGATTATCTTGAGCAAGCGGCGGCCTGCTTTGAGGACCTGGGAGACCTGCATGGGTATTCCCTGGCGCAGAACAATCTGGGAAATCTACACTCGGACCTCGGGGACACCGGCAAGGCCATTTTATGCTACAGCCAGAGCCTGGATGCGAGACGCGCCGAAAACGACCTACATGGCATGGCCGTGACCATGTCCAACCTGGCGGCTGCCCACAGCCAGGAAGGCGAGCTGGAGACCGCGGAGGAGATGTATCTGCAGAGCCTGGCGATCTTCCAGGGGGCCGGCGACCTAGGAGGCGAGGCGAAGTCGCTCCTGGGCCTCGCCGGGATCAAAGCCGGGATGGGCGAGCTGGCGGAATCGGTCAAGAATTTTCAAGCGAGCCTGCAGATGGGAATCGATCTTGGGGACTCTTCGGTCATGACGGAGTCTTTGCAGGGACTGGTGAGCGTCTCCCTTCGGCTCGGCCTGTGGCAGGAGGTGCAGGCCAGCTACATCCGGGTAGTCGATGTACTTCGCACTCTGGGTGAATCCGAAGCCCTGGCCGCAGCACTGTGCTCCTGGGGAGACCTGGAGGCAGACCTCGGTGAGTGGGATCATGCTCTGCAATGCTATCAAGAGAGCCTAGAAATCCTGGAGCTGCAGGGAGACGAATATTTCATGGCTGTCGCCAGGAACAATCTGGCCAATATCTGTTACCGGCGGGGAGATTGGACCGCTGCCCTTGAAAGCTACCGCTATAGCCGGGAGAGCTTTGCCAGGGTGGGCGACGAGAGGAGCCAGGCATCGGTCCTGAGCAACATGGCCAGCCTCTGCTACAAGAGAGGCGAATGGTCCCAGGCGTTGGAGTGCTACCAAGAGAGCCTGGACCTCTTCGAGAGGCTGGATGATTTGGCCGGGGCGGCGCAGGTTCTGGGCAACCTGGGCAACTTCTATCACCGCAGAGGGGAATGCAGCCTGGCAAAGGAGCACTTCACAAGGGCCCTGGAGATCTGCCGGCGGCTGGAAGACGTGCCTGGTGCCGCGGAGATGCAGTCCTGCATCGACATGCTGCGCCCAGGCAGAAGCGAAGTTCCGGAGGACCTGGATGATTATCATAAGCAGCTAGTAGAGCTGAAGGCGCAGGGAGACCTCTCCGGTCAGGCGGAGGTGCTCAGCGCGCTGGCCGGCTCTCAGGCAGACCGCTGCCAGTGGGATGCTGCCATTTCCAGCTACCAGAAGAGCCTGCAGCTCTTTTCGGCTGTGGGTGAGATCTATAACCAAGCTCAGATCCGTTTCAATATGGCCCTGGTTTACAAAGACCGGGGGGATTTGGATGAAGCCCTTTCCCTTTCTGGAGATGCCCTGGAGATCTTTCAGAGGCTTGATGCAAGGCCATGCATCGCTCAGGCCAGGCTGAATATGGGGACCATCCTGGGCATGAAGGGCCAGGGCAAAGATGCCGAAGATCACTTCTGCCAGGCCATCCACCTCCAGGAGGAGCTGGAAGCTCAGCCTGATCTGTGCGAAGGGTATCTGTTCCGGGCGCAGTTTCTAACCAGGGAAGGGAGAATGGATGAGGCGAGATATTATCTGAACCGGGCGGAGACGCTGCTTTCAATCGCGAACTGTCCTCTTCTTAATATCATTCTCTGCAGCACCCAAGGAGAGGTCTATCAGAAGGAAGGGCGCTATAAAGAGGCAGAGGGCTCTTTTGAGAGGGCTCTATCTAAGGCGAGGATGATTTCCAACCCTTACGAAGAAGCCAAGGCCATCGCCAATTTAGGCAGGCTCTGCATGCTCCGCAAGAACTATCCTGAAGCTCTGGACAGGCTAAAGAAGGCTTGCTCAGCCATGAGCCGCCTGGGGGCATTATTTGATTCTCAAGCCATTTATTCCGACCTTTATCAATTATTCCTGACCCAGGGAGATCATGCGCGAGCAAAGGAGATGGCGGCGCTTCGAGATCGCGAGGCGGCCAGGACCGGTCACAGAGACTACCCAGATCGCAAGGACGGTGGCGCGCAAGAGTGCGCGGCACGGAAAACATCCTGCACCGGGAAGGGTCAGCGGGCCGGCATCAGGGATGATCAGCGATCCGAAAAGCCTGCCGGGCCTCTGCTGGTGCAAAGGCAGGAGTGACTAGAGATCCGCCCAGACCATGGTTGGCAGCAGGCTCAGCTGCAGGTCGTTTTCTGCCAGGGCATGTCTGATTTGAGGCTCTTTGAGAAGCAGATCCAGCTCAGCGAGCCGTCCAATCACCTCGCCGATATGGGCGGATTTATGTTCGCTCCGGGAGCGAACCGGAGCATAGAAGATCTCGCCGCGATTTTTTTCCGCGCTTACTCCAAAGAAATCGCGGCTGTAAAGGCCCTGAAACTTGTGGATTATGGGCTTGTAGACGTTCTTTAAGGCAGGGACATAGAATTCTTCCAGCATCATCTGTTGCACTCGATTCTTGGTATCGGCGATGCGCAGCCGGATATATCCCTGGCCGTGAATGTAGCCGGC
>DAONES010000044.1:0-14739 GCA_035403205.1 Methanothrix sp.
TTCAGGGAAAACCTCTGGGCGGCAAAGGGCAACCTTCCCGTTCCCGTGGTCCAGACGGAGTTTGGAGTTCTAAGCATGGTGATCTGCGCCGATTCTTACTCCTACAGGCCGGCGAGGGTGGCCGCCCTTCAGGGGGCGAGGATCCTTCTGGTTCCTGCCAACTGGCCGCCCATGCACCACAACCCGGAAAAATTCTGGCGGGCCAGAGCCCTGGAAAACGGGATGTATGTCCTGGCCTGCAACCGAACGGGAATGGACAAGGTTATGGACTGCAACCTTGCCCAATCCTTCATTGTCAATCCTCAGGGCGAAGCGGATGTGCGGATCAGCTCTCCGGATGATATTATCATCTACGGGTTCTTGCTGCTGGACAGGGAAAGGGTCGGGGCAGAGAGCGCTTTGAGCGGAAGAAGGCCGCAATGCTACGGAAACATAACCCTGGACCCATACTCGCACGTCAGCATAGAATTCCTCCTCGGACTGCCAAAAGCTGCGGAATTTGGGGCGGCAACCGTGCAGCTTCGCTCTGAGCACCTGGATACAAAGGCCAATAGGAAAATTGCCCTAGATCTTATAGATGTGGCCCTGAGAAGGGCAGCCGGAGAAGAGGGAGATGAGGGAAAAGCAGTCAACCTCATCGTTCTGCCGGAGCTTTCCATATCCGGAGCGCTCTGGTGCGCAGAGCTGGCAGAGAGCTGCTCAGAGGAGATACCTGGGAGGACAACCGACCTCTTTGCTAAAAAAGCGCAGGAAAAGGATCTTTTCATAGTTCTGGGAATGGCAGAAAAGGACGGAGGGAGATTCTTCAACAGCTCGGTTCTCATCGGCCCGGAGGGAGTCCTAGGCAGGTACCGAGCGGTTCATCTCTCAGACCGGGACAGGTGCTGGGCCTCACCGGGCGAGGGCGGATTTGCCACATTTGATCTTCCCTTTGCTAGAATTGGAATGCTGCTCGGCTACGATCTCATGTTTCCGGAGGCATCTGACTCGCTGGCAAAGCTTGGCGCAGACATGCTCTGTGTGCCCGCCCTCTGGGGCGACGCGAGATCTAGGTTCATATGGGAGGCAAGGCAGAGCGAGCAGATGCATTTGGCAGTGGCCAATCAATGGGGGGACTGCGGAGGGCTGCACTCAGCGGGAGAGAGCTTGCTGTGCAGCTACTCCCGCTATCAGGAAAGGGTTGTCCGCCGCTCTTCTCCGGCGACGGGGGATGCGGTCAATATCGTGCAGATGGATACGAAGGACACCAGAGAGAAGAGGTTTCTGGAGAATATCGATTACGGAATGCTGCTCGATTTGAGCGGCTCAGATTGTGAGATGAGGAGATAATCGCTGTGGCAAATGGGTCTGCAAATGGGTCTTCAGGCCGAAGTGATATAGGTTGCACCGCTGACCAGAAGGCGAGAGCGCCCGTCATCATCCATCCATACAACCCTCTCTGGCCGGGCCTTTATGAGAAAGAAAAAGAAATCATAAGGAGGACGCTGGGCCCAGGCCTCATGAGCCTGGAGCACATCGGAAGCACCAGCGTGCCTGGTCTGATGAGCAAGAACATCATCGATATCATGGTAGGCGTCGCCGACAAAATTGCTGCGGGGCAGTGTTTGGGCAGGCTTTCCTTGGCCGGATATGATAATGCCAAAGACCTGGATCACCCTGAATGGTTCTACCTTCTAGAAAAAAACCTGGAAGTCGCCTACTGCCACCTGCATATAGTCAAAGAGAAGAGCGAACACCAGTGGAAGCACATCGCCTTCAGAGACTGGCTTTGCTCTCATCCCGAGGATGCCAGGGAATATGAAGAGCTAAAGACAAAGCTTGCAGAGACGTATCGAAACGACAGAGTCGGCTATACCAATGCGAAAGGCGATTTCATCGCGAGGATGCTCGAAAAAATCGAAAAAAATGATTGGCAATTGCGACGCCTCGATGGGGGAATGATGGAGGCCAAATAAAAATGAAGCTTGCCGAGTTTTACAATGGAGTGGAATTGCATCGAGTGGAGAAGATGGTCTACGCCCGGCTCGTGGCCCCTCACCGGGTTCTGTCAACCTGCCGCAGCCGCACCGGCGGGCTGCATGATGACCTGCTTTATCTCTACAACCATCAGTCCTGTGAGCCGGCAGGCGGGAGCATGGACAACAGGCTGTGCCGTCTGGCGATAGACCGACCGGATGACTACAAGAGAGAGGTTGCTGAGCAGCACAACCTTCCATTTCAGAGGTGCGCAACCCTTGGCACGGCAGCCAACATGAACAACGCTGCCATCTGCCACGATAAGTTCTGCGATCTTGAGGTTGTGACCGTATGCACCGGTGGAGTGGAGGGAAACGCAGGCCGGGCGGGAGACCCTGCTTCCTACTACGAGCCGCTGGATGACAGTGCAAGCGGTGAAAAGGTCCCGGAAAGCGACCCGATGCCCGGCACCATAAACGCCATGATCTTCATCAACCGGGAGCTGACGCCGGGCGCTATGGTTACCGCAGTCATCACCGCCACCGAGGCCAAGACCGCAGCCCTTCAGGAGCTGGAGGTCGCATCCCGGTACTCTGAGGGCCTGGCGACAGGAACCGGAACCGATCAGATGGCGGTATCCTGCAAACTGGGTGGAAAAGCGATCTGTTTTGCCGGAAAGCATTCGAAGGTGGGTGAGCTAATCGGACGAACTATGCACGATGCAGTCCTGCAGACGCTCGCCCTGCAAAATCGTCTCACGCCCGCGAGCCAGTGCACATCGCTCGCCCATCTGGAGCGGTTTGGAATCGATGGGCAGGAGATGTGCCGGAAAATTGCAGAGCGCCTGTCCGGTGGCGATGCCGCCATCTTCAAGAAGAACTTCGCAAATGTCATCAAGGACCCGCCAACGGTTGCGGCTGTGGCGGCGCTGGTCCATCTGCGGGACAAGTTCCTTTGGGGCACTCTTCCCAGAAGCTGTCTGCCTGAGGTCATGGCATGTTACGGCGCAGGAATTTCGGCCGCAGTTTCAGGCAAGAGCCACCGCATTTGCGGCTACATGCAGGCTCTCTCCGCTCTGCAGATGTCCCTGGATAAGCATGAGTTTCTGGAGTTCGTCTATCAGGCTTTCGCCCTGGGTTTTGGAGAGAAATGGTGCGACCCGAAGAGGGGGGCCGGCGAAGGGACGGGCACTTGATGAGCATATGATCGCACTGGCCCATATAGATTTGTGTAGGTCTGATTTGAAACTGTCAACTGAGAATCGCCTCGATCACATCCGGCTTGACAATGCCGCTGATGGGCGAAAAAGCGCTCCTTTTGCTCCCGCCCAGATCAGATCTGTTCAGCTCTCCAGAAAGCCATTCTTCATGGGTTATCTGGTCGAGGGATAATGCTTCCTGAGCGCAGCGGCGCAGCCGTCCGACCAGGGCGACGGCAGAACTCTCCCGGACACATGCAGAAACATAAACTGGGCTTACGGAAAAGAAGGATCCGGCTTTCAGGGGCTGCTCCAGCACAATGCGCAGTATCTCCCTGCCTGTGCGCTCATCCATACCGCCTGCTCCCAGGCCATAGAGGTCCAATTCCACTATTGCATATCGGCTGCGCGAGGAGAATATGGCGATGGACGCGAACGCCCGGCTGTGCATGCAGCACCAGTTCCAGTACTCATTCCGGGTCTTACGCTGATTCATCCAGACGACGTGGCGGGCGAGGATCGCCTCTTCCAGAGTGTTATGTGGCTTTAGCACAAATGGCGTTTCATGCCTGCCAAAGTAGGAGAATCTTTTGGGCGGCAGGCGATCTTAATGCATTGTGCTGATTTAGGCGAAGGGTCAAATGGCCTTTTCAAAAAGGATTTGTTTAGTAAATTATATATACTGTGATTAAGTATTTCATAATTGGATATTGAGGTAGATGTATGAAGATAAAATTCATCTGCAAAAATTGTGGCTCAGTGAATGAAAAGGAGAAAGAGGTGATCTTAAATCCCAACTACAGTGAAGAGGATTGGCTTTGCGATCTCCCTCTTGGTTTCCAATGGATCTTGCCGGTGGGAAAGATCACGCCCATCGTCGGCAATCCCATCTATGTTTCCAGCATGGGTGGCAACCTCAGCAGAAACGAGTACCTGGAGAGATACAATGTAGACCCGGAGATCGCCTACCAGTTGATGCGCAAGGATAAGGGAAAGCCACTGGCCAAGGCAATGGACCCGAGCAGAGTTCAGAGCCTGGTCATGTCATCTCGCTTGCCGGATTTCGATGATTGGCCGGCTTAGAGTGGCTGCCTAAGCAATTGGAAAGACCGCCGGCCATCCTTCATTTTTCGCTTTGCATCCATTTCAAAAGAATGGCAGGTAATATGACGGGCATTGTCCAAAGCATGGCCGGTAATATCTACCGTCATATATTCCATTCCATCCCCCGCCATTGTAGTAATAGTAGCCAGGACTGTACCAGTAGACAACCGGTGGCTGCCACCCATCGTAAACATTCCTGATATTGACATCATTCAGATATGCCTCGCATACCGGCCTTCCCAGAATGTCATGTCCCTGCATCTCAAATTGCAGCTCTTTTCCTTTGAAAGAGGCAAGATTTGACAGAGGCTTATCGAGAAGGACCTCAACCTTTGCCTGCACTCCGTAGGTTCCGGGTTCTGTGATATCTACCGTCATGATGTTGGGCTCTGTGACTTTCATGACCGTTCCTGCAAAATCATATGCATTAGCTGGAAGTGCCAATAAAATCAGAGAGATGAGCAGGATAAATCCCATGCAAGCACTTATCTGCGATTCTGTAATTTTGCTTTTCATAGCAGATATATATCATCTCTCTAATAATCAAGCTTATCCTACGACCTGAGTCCAGGAAGCACTTTCTTCATGACCTCGGCAGCCAAAATTACCAGCAGGCCGACACCAAGAACCATAACCCAGCTCTCCGGTGTAAGCGGCCTGGTCTGGAAGATAGATTGCATGAATGGAATATAGACCACCGCTAGCACAGATGCTACTGAACAAGCAATTCCCAGGAGAAGCGTCCTGTTGCCCAGGGGATTCATGCGAAAGATGGACTCATCGAGAGACCGGCAGCTATATGCGTTATATACCGTAAAGAAGCCCAGAGCCACAAAAGCCATTGTCCTGGCGTAGCTCAGGTCCTGCCCCATATTCAGCGATGCCATGTAAAGGCCCAATGTGCCGGCCACAATCGTCGCGGCAATTGCCAGAGTATAGATCATCAGGCTTCTTGACGGCATGCTCTCGCTGGGATCGCGCGGTTTCTTGGTCATTATCTTGGCATGCGCCGGCTCTAGGGCGAGCCCAATGGCCGGAAATTCCTCCGCTACCACATTGATCCAGAGGATCTGTGCCGCCAGAAGTGGAATGGGAAAGCCCATGATTACCGCTACAAAGATCGTGGCCAGCTCGGCAAAGCTGACGGCCAGAAGGTAAGTGGTTCCCTTTCTTATGTTGTCATAGATCCTTCTGCCCTCCAGAACTGCTCCGACGATGGTGGCGAAGTTATCATCGGCGATGACCATGTCCGATGCTTCTTTGGTGACCTCGGTACCCGTCTTTCCCATGGCAATGCCGATATCCGATGCTTTCAGAGCTGGCGCATCGTTTACACCGTCTCCAGTCATGGCGACGACATTGCCTCGTTTCTTCAGAGCTTCTACGATGCGCACCTTATGCTCGGCAGTGACGCGGGCGAATATCGATACCTCATTGATGTGCTCTCCAAGATCCTGCTCGCTCATCCTCTCCAGCTCGGCGCCCTCGATGACCTCTCCATTGCCGATATAGAGCTCCTTGCCTATGGCCCTGGCAGTGAGGCGGTGGTCTCCGGTGATCATGACCGTCCTGATTCCTGCCTTCTTGCTCACGGAAATGGCTTCCAGCACCTCTTTTCTGGGCGGGTCCATCATTCCGGCAAGGCCGGCGAACGTCAGATCGGCTTCCACAAAATCCATATCCAGAGGATCGCCGTTTCTCAGGGATTTGCCGGCAAAAGCCAGGACCCTCAGGGCTGAGCCTGCCATGCCGTCAGCTTTGGCCTGGATGCTCTTCCGGTCCTCATCGGTTATGGGGAAGACGCCATCCGCACGGGCAATTTGAGTGCATCTTTCAAGGACCGCTTCAGGTGCTCCTTTCATTGAGACGATCCTGCCCCCATCCTGCGTCTCATCGACCGTTGTCATTCTTCGACGATCTGAATCAAAGGGGTACTCAATGACCCGGGTGCTGCATTCTTTGATCTTCTCAAGGATGCCTGCCTTCTTGGCGGCGACAATCACCGCCCCTTCCGTCGGATCGCCTACGATTCGCCAGTTGCCGTCGGCCTTTTCGATATCGGCATTGTTGGCCAGCGCTCCGATTTTAAGCAGCCGGACAAGATCCGTCTCCTGAGGATCGATGAGCCTGCCTTGCTCTGAAAAGGATCCCACCGGAGTGTAGCCGGGACCGTCAACATAAATAGTTCTGAAGGTCTGAATTTCTCGCAGGGTCATCTCACCCGTTGTCAGTGTTCCGGTCTTGTCGGTACAGATCACAGTAGTCGATCCCAGGGTTTCAACCGCAGGAAGTCTTCTGATTATGGCATTCTTCCTGGCCATGGCCTGGGTTCCGAAAGCCAAAGCGAGCGTGACGATAAACGGAAGTGCTTCAGGCACACCGGCTACGGCAAGAGCAATGGCTGCGATCATGGAATTCATGACCGGCGAGCCCCGGCTGGCGTCGAGCACAAAGACAATCGCCGCCACGACAAATACCAGCAAAGCCTGTCTCTTTGCCAGCTGTTCCAGCTTGATCTTGAGGGGCGGGTCCACCTGTTTCTGTTTGATCATCCCAGAGATTCTGCCCAGTTCAGTAGCAAGTCCGGTAGCAGTCACAACCGCTCTGCAATTTCCGTATGAGACTATGGTTCCCATGAATACCATATTTCTTCGATCGGCAAGAGCAGCCTCTTCCGGGAGCAGTTCTCTGCCTTTTTTGACGGGCATCGATTCCCCGGTTAAAGAGGCCTCGATGATCTCCAGGGCGGTTTCTTCAACAATTCGGGCGTCTGCCGGGACCTTATCGCCGGCTTCCAGAAATATCATATCTCCGGGAACCAGGTCTGACGCTGGGATGGTGCTCATTCTGCCGTCCCGCATGACATCCGCCTCAGGGGCCACCATCTCCCGCAGAGCCTCCATGGCCCGTTCTGCTTTGTATTCCTGGAGGAATCCGATGATGGCCACTAGAATGACGATACCTATGATGACCAGGGAATTGGTGCCCTCTCCGGCGATATATGAGATCAGAGCGGCGAAGATGAGAACAATAACCATATAATCTTTAAATTTGCCCAGAAAAATCTTCAAAGGCGACGGTTTCGATGGGCTTTCCAGTTGATTGGGACCGTATTCGGAGAGCCTTCGGGCGGCATCATCAGAGCCAAGCCCGTTTTGTCCTGATTTCAAACCGGAGAGCACCTCATCGATGGGAATTGAATGCCATATCAAGTATCTAGCCTCGCTTGTGAGATTAAGAAACTACGTCAATTGTAGAAATAGTTTTCGCAATTTGAGATCCGAAGCCTGGCAAAGCCTTGAAGATCTGGATGCGGATCATGATGGTCAGAATGGCTTCCATTCCGGCCTGCGCCTTGAGTAAATTATCAAGGGCACCAGGGTAATGAAAGCGGCTGCCGTCAGCATGGTTATCTGGTACTGTAACGATGATAGACCCGAAAATGAGATCTGGCTTGGCGGTATTATCGCCAGCATGAAGATGAACAGCAATGCAATAATTCCAAGTCCGCTTGCAAGCCACATCCCTTTCTTTCCTCCAGGTATTTTGAAGGCCCTCTTCACATCGGGATGCGAATACCTCAATTTTATGGCGGCTGCATACATTAAAAAATACATCACCAGATAGACCAGCGAGGTAAGAGTGAGCAGCATCCAGTAGGAGCCGTTCACTCCCCCGGGAAGAAGAGCATATACCGCCGCCCAGAAGGTGATCAAAATGGCCTGCAGAATCAGCATATTCACAGGTATCTTATTTTTATTGGTCTTCTGAAGCACCGGAGGCAAGCTTCCCTCTTTTGCCGTTGATGCCAATCCCCGGATGGGGCCCAAGATCCAGGTTGACGCTTCGCCGATGGATCCTATTGCTATCATCAGGGCAATTGCTGATACCAGCCAGCTATGGTTGCCAAGGATCTTCTCAAATGCCTGCATTATTCCTGCCAGAAGGTTCAGATTCCCTGTGGGCACGAGCATGGCTAGAAGGATGGAGCCGACGATGCTTGCTGCGGTTATGACCAGGCCGACGATCAGAATGGCCAGAGGATAATCTCTTTTGACATCTTTGATCTCTTTTGCATGGGATGCGGTCATTTCAATTCCAAAAAAAAGGAAGACCGATGTCAGCAGGAGCACCATGGAGTTTAGGCGGGTAAAATCAGGCAAAAAATCGCTCAAAACCGGACTGTAGGTCATCTGGACAGGATGGCCCGATATGATATACCATAAACCACCGCCAATCAGGAGCATAGAGGGAATTATCATCCCTATTATCAGAAAAGATGAACTTATGAGGGTATAAGTTTTTAGTCCCCTCATATTAAAAAACGTCAGAGCCCACCAGATTACAACTATTATTACGAATTCATAGAGTTTGCTGTTGGCGAGAGCGGGATTGAATACATATGACAGCGTTGCAGCAATGAAGCTCAGGGCGGCGACAAATCCTATGGTCATCTGGAACCATTGCAGCCAGACGGCAGTGAAACCCCATCGCTCGCCAAATGCCTCCTTAACCCAAACATAGACACCTCCTGCCTGTGGCCAGCCGGTGGCCAGCTCTGCAGATATGAGTGACGCGGGAATGAGAAAAATGATAAAGGCGATGATCGAGAAGGTTACCAGCTCCCAATGAAGGTCTGCAAGGGTGGGAAATTTGCGGATATTGTAGAGGGATGCCAAAGTGACCAGCGTAAAAACCGATAGGCTCATTTTATAAATATCATCCTTATCAGCATCATGCATGACAGTTATCTCCTCTTGTCGGTGTTTTCCGAGGATATGGGTTTGATGCCATCATAGCCATCCATTCTCCATTTGCAGAGTGCCGAAAAAAAGAGTCAGTTTATTGCACCTCGTGGGTTGACTCAGGTTTCCATTCAGGCTTGGCAAGAGCGTGGATGATGATTGGTATTATTGTAATGAGGATAGTTCCGCCAAGCAGAAAAGCCACGTATTCAGTGGGCGTAAGACTGCTGCCGGATATCTCGCTGGGCGGAAAGAGAGCAACGATGAACAGGAATGCCATGGCAATGAAGCCCCATCCTCCTACCAGCCATACGCCTGCTTTGCCGCCCGGTATTTTGAAGATGCGCGGCACATCCGGCTTTGAGTACCGAAGTTTTATGAGAGAAGCGTACATTAGAAGGTACATCACAATGTAAACCAGCGTCGTCAGGGCAAACAAGATCCAGAAGGAGCTATTGACGTCGCCGGGCAGAAGCGCATAGACTGCCGCCCAGAAGGTGACGATGATCGCTTGCAATATCATCATGTTTACGGGCATTGCATTCTCGTTCTCCTTTTGCAGGATTTTTGGCAGGTTGCCGTCTTTGGCGGTTACCAGAATGCCTCGAACCGGGCCCACAATCCAGGATGATGCCTGGCCGATTGCGCCCACGGTGATCATCAGTGCGATGATGGTGGTTATCATTCCCAGCCCAAATATCGCCTCAAATGCCTGCATTATGCCGGCCATCAGGTTCAGGGTGGAAGCAGGAATGATCAGACCCACTACGATTGCGCCAACGATGCTCACCACCGTCAGGACTATGCCCACTAGAAGGAGCCCCAGGGGATAATTGCGGCCTACGTTTTCTATCTCCTTGGCATGAACGGCAGTCATTTCTACGCCGATAAATAGGAAGACAAAGGTTATCAGAAGGGCTATATTGTCGATGGAGCCGAAATCGGGAATGAAGTCGGCAAACTTAGGGTGCAATGTGAACTGGAGAGGATGCGTTCCGGAAAAGATGCACCAAAGGCCTCCTACGATCAGGATAGCTGTCGGGATCAATACTCCGATCGAGACAAAGATTGTGGAGATCCGCTCATATGTTTTCAGTCCCCTGAAGTTGAGGACGGTGAAGATCCACCAGACAGCAACAATAACCAGAAATTCGTACAATTTATTGTTGGATAGAGCAGGATTAACTGCATAGGCAAATGTCGCGGCGACAAATGTCAGGACACCTATAAATCCGATGGTCATCTGGAACCATTGAAGCCAGACGGCAGTAAAGCCCCACCTCTGGCCGAAGGCCTCCTTGACCCAGACATACACGCCGCCCGTTTGCGGCCATCCGGTTGCCATCTCTGCTGAAGCCAGGGAGACTGGAATTAAGTAGAGGAAGATAGCTGCTATTGAATAGGCAATCAGCTGCCATTGGACCAATCCCATGGTGGGAAAGTTCCGGATGCCCATCAGGGCAGCTAGTGTGACCAAAAAAAATCCCGTAAGACCCATTTTATACATGTTTCTTTTTCATTAAAACTATAGCTATTTATTACTTACGTAAATGCGGCCGCGGACAAATGATATGAATGCAGCAAAAATGTGAATGCAACCAAAAATACATCGATATCAATGCAACCATCTGGCGATCATGTCTGCCAGTTCTCTTTGCTGGACCGGCTTGCCTATGAAATCATCCATTCCTGCTTGAATGCACCTGTCCCTGTCGCTTTGCATGACCGATGCCGTCATGGCGATTATCGGAATGCTGGGATCGAGGGCTTTTGATCCGTTCTGGCGGATGCGGCGCGTGGCTTCGTAGCCATCTACCTCTGGCATCTGGCAGTCCATCAGCACCAGATCATAAGGGCAGGTCTTGAGAACATCGATCGCTTCCTGGCCATTGGCAACGACATCGATTCTAAATCCCATCTTTCTCAGCATTATCTTTGCGACTTTTTGATTGACAGGGTTGTCCTCTGCCACAAGTATGCGGATCTTTTGTTCATTGATATCTTTGGCAATTCGTGGTGATTTGGTTTTGCCTTCCGGCTTAATAGATCCGATCCTCGCAAGCGTCGCGTTCTCAGAAGCTATATCATTTTTTGGCGAATTATTTGCGGATTGCTTATCAAATACGGCTGTGAACCAGAATGTGGAGCCCTTTCCTACATCGCTGACCACGCCGATTTTGCCTTCCATCAATTTCGCCAGATTCTTGGATATGATCAGTCCGAGGCCGGTTCCCCCGAATTTGCGAGTTGTCGAGCCATCTACCTGGCCGAAGGGAGTGAAAAGGATATCCTGCCGATCTGCCGGTATGCCGATGCCGGTGTCGCTCACCGAGAAGCGTATTTTGACTTTCTTCTCATCATCGTTCTCCAGGCAGGCTCGAATTGATATCCTGCCCCTGGCCGTGAACTTCACGGCATTGCTTGCCAAATTGACGAGAATTTGGCGCAGCCTGCCCGGATCTCCGCGCAGTTGGCTTGGGACTTCCGGCTGCACAAAACAGTCCATCTCCAGACCCTTCTCATGTATGTCGATGGCCAGGAGATCCGAAGTCTCCCTGAGAACCGTTAGGAGGTCAAAGTCCAGGGTTTCCAGCTTCATTTTTTGGGCTTCTATCTTTGATAGGTCCAGTATCTCATTGACGAGAGTGAGAAGTGTCTCGCTGCTGGTATAGGCGATCTTTGCCCATTCTCGCTGTTCAGCATTCAAGTTCGAATCGATCAGAAGGCCAGTCATGCCGATGATGCCGTTAAGGGGAGTTCGAATCTCGTGGCTCATGTTGGCCAAGAATTCGCTCTTGATGGCGCTGGCCTTCGTAGCCTGCTCAATTGCTCTTTTCAGATCTCTATTGGCCTGATGCAGTGCCTCATCTGCTCTTTTTCGATCTGTGATGTCCGTGGTGATCGTTATCAAATGCGGCTCTTCATTGATTAGAATCCTCTCCGCGGAGATGCTTGCATGGCGTAGTTCTCCAGATTTGCGGCGAATCCTAATTTCGTAGTCCCGCAGCTGCCCTGAGGCAGTAATTTGTTCGATTGCCTTCTGGCGGTCGTCTGGATAGGCAAGCATTTCCAGAGCCATTGAACTGCGGCCAATCAATTCCTCGCGGGTATATCCATGTATTTTGCAGAGACTTGCATTGGCATCTACGATCTTGCCGTCTGCCATGCGGCTGATGATCATCCCATTGGGAGTGGCACGGAATGCTTTGGCAAAAAGCTCCTCAGAAAAACGCAGCTCATCCTCCGCAGCTTTGCGCTCAGTGATATCATTGCATGTGCCGACCCACTCGCGGATACTGCCATTGGCCTCAAGCACCGGCACGCCCCTTACCGAAAAATATCGATATATTCCGTCGGAGCGGCGGATGCGAAATTCAGTTTCATAGGAGCTGCGCATCTCGATAGCTCGCTCCCAGATGGCCTTCGTGCGTTCGCAGTCCTCCGGATGAAGTGCATCCATCCAGCCCCAGCCCAGGAACTCCTCTTCGCTCTGTCCGGTAAAAGCGCGCCATGTGGGCTGATCTCCTCTCGCCCCGCCCAGTGGGTTTGTGTTCCAGACTATTTGCGCAGTGGCGGTGACAAGCGAACGATAGCGCTCTTCACTCTCTCGCAAAGTCTTCTCTGCCCGCTTGTGCTCGGTGATATCCAGACCGATAGCAAGTAACCCTCTGACATTGCCCTGTGCATCTTTGAGTGTTTTGTCAAACCAGTCTATCTCAATTTCGTGTCCGTCTTTTGCGACGATGGAATTGACATTGCCGCGTGTGTGGATATCAGCTGTTGCCATCAGGAAGATCTCTTTGATTCGGCCTCTATCGCGCTCTGGCAGGAATGTGGAGAACCAGTCTTTGCCTCTCACCTCCTCCAGACGATAGCCTGAGACCATTTCCATAAATTTGTTAAATCGGATAATATGTCCATTCGCATCGAGCACCAGAACGATGACTTGTGCAGTTTCGATGATGCCCTCGGCAAAATCCCTTTCGCTCTGCAGCGCCTGCTCCGTCTGTTTGCGTTTGGTAATATCGGCAAACATGCCAAATGATCCTGCAAATCGCCCCCATTCATCCTTCAAAGCAGTGGACGATACCAGAGTCCAGCAGAGCTTGCCATCTTTGCGGCGGAACCGACGCTCATATTTGCCTTCGAGGCCAGAGGAGCGCTCGCTCATTCTCTCTTGATGATCCGGCAGGTCTTCTTCAATCATAAAGTCCGTAACCGGACGACCCAGCATCTCTCCAGGCAGGTAGCCAAGCATGTCTGCCATCCTCTGGTTCACAAATACGGTCAGAAAATCCTTATTCATCTGCCAGATGCCTTCGTTTGATGTCTCGACGATCCGCCGATAGTGCGCCTCGCTCTCTCGGATCTTCCGCTCGGACCTCCACCCTTCTACCGAATATCTGATTGCTCGAACCAGGAGATCGCGAGAGAGATTTTCTTTGATCAGAAAGTCCTGCGCACCCTCCGCGACCGCCAGTGGCCCGAGGGACTCGTCGTCCGGGCCGATCAAAACGAGAATCGGTGTGTCTGTTGTATTAGCAGCAAAGTGCCTCAGAGTTTCAAGCCCCTGGCTTTCAAAAAGGTCTAGGTCAAGCAAAATCAGGTTGAAGGACTCGCTGCGGAGACGATACAGGCCTGAAGTGAGCCCCTCCGCGTGCTCCAGGACGAAGAAATCAGCGTCATTGCTGCGCAGCATGTGCTGGATCGTATGCATGTCGTTGGGATTGTCCTCGACATGGAGGATCTTGACCTTATCTTTTATCAAGATTTGACTCTCCGGCAGGCAAATGCTTTGCAATTATTGACGTAGTTACAAGCGGAATTGCAGCATACTCGGGCTGCAACAATCTAAGATAATGTATTGTGCTATTCCATATAGCTTTTTCTCCGCACTGCATTAAATCAATAAGGATAGGTCATGCTCTTGGTTAGCGCTGCCTAATCTGGCGAGGTACTTGGAAGGCGGGCCGGGTGCCTGCTGCCGGAGAAGGCAAGGTGAGGAGGTCTATGGCCTCCCGAAATTTCAGGGGAGCTGAGGAATGGACCGCAAATTATGCTACCAAATTCTGCTCCAGACGGCCCTCTGCCCACCCGCAGGAGCGCGCGTCAGCGTGCGGGCGCTCGCCTGGGGAAAGGCTGCCCGCTCGGGACCGCCCGGAGGGCCTGCCGTTGGTAGGTGGCAAGTGGGGACGGGCCTTTGCTGCCCAGAAATCCGGGAGGCCAGGAGAAGATCGCAGCTTGAATTGCGGCGGTGGGAATCCTGTCCGGATGCGTCACGAATAGTCCGGCTCGCAGCTTTCCGCAATTTCAGAGATGAATTCCGGTTTCATGAAGCGCATTCTTCTGCTAATCAGCTCGACCTCCTATTTGAAGGCTTGACTCCAGGAGAAAGACTGCGCATTGAAGAGATCTTGCGGCGCAATGAATAACTAATGATACACTTAGCTGAAATGTGAGTGCTCGGAGTTTGATGGTATTTTTATCAAGCCAAGTCTTAATAAAGATGAGCTTTCAATTATGCGATGGGAAGATTATGCTTGAAGATAGGATAATCATCGATCCGGAGATCTCGCATGGAAGGCCGGTAATAAGAGGCACAAGGGTGCCGGTGGAAATAGTCTTGGGCTCTCTTGCTGGTGGCATGGAGATAAATGAGGTAGCAGATGAGTACGGACTTAGTAGAGAGGACGTGCTTGCTGCCATAGGATATGCCGCAAGGATCGTAGCCAGTGA
>DAONES010000045.1:0-14581 GCA_035403205.1 Methanothrix sp.
GCAGAAGCTCTTTTACAAAAAGATGGGCTATGACCTCGGTGTCCGAGGTGGAATAAAATATGTCGCCCGCTTCTTCCAGCTGCTCCCTGAGCTGAGTGGAGTTCACAAGATTGCCATTGTGTGCTATGGCAATGGCTCCGTCTTTGTATTTCACCAGCAAAGGCTGGCTGTTTTCTATGCACGACCGGCCTGATGTAGGATACCGAACGTGGCCGATTCCCACCTGGCCTCGCAGCAGGGCGATCTGGGCATCATCGAACACCTCCGAGACAAGTCCCATGCCCCGATGGGTACGAATGGCCTTGCCGTCGTGAACCGAGATGCCAGCCGCCTCCTGCCCTCTGTGCTGCAGAGCATAGAGGGCATAATAAATGGATTTGGCTACGTTATTGCCCGTCTCATTGAAGGAAATCCCGACAACGCCGCAGGCATCGTGCAACTTTGCGCCTCTAGTAATCAGCTTTTCTCATCCACTTGTGGCTCTTCATGCGCAGTTTGGCGGAACTGCCAAAGCCGCAATGGACGCACACTTTTCTCTTGAAGTTGAACGATATGCTGCCACAGCGCCTGCACCTGATGTGCGAACTCTTGTGGCGCCTGCCCATAGAAGGAGTACCTTTCGTCATTTAAAACACCTCAGGGTGAAATATATACAACATTATCTCCTCGCACGATTACAGTTCCAATCTTGCGTGCGACCGCCCCTTCTGCCACTTCTTCAGTTTTTTCGAGCACAAGGTTCATGTGTATATCATAACCCTGCAGCTCTCCCCGAAAGACCCTTCCGTCCTTTAGCTTAACTATGACTGGTCCATTCAGTGATTCATTCAGAATATCAAGCGGTCTCTGACCCATTAAACTCTCTCCAGCATTGATAACCGCAAAAGGCTTCAAAACTCAAACGTGCTCGTTGCATATTTAAACCTATCGGGATATTCTCCCTTGCATGAAGATCAAATCCAGGCATCACCTCAAGGGGAGCGACGCTCGGAAGGTAATAGCAAAGATCGAGCCGCTGCTGGAAGACGCCTCCGGCCTGCGCCATTCATCATTGGAAATGGCGATAAGCGATGAGGGCGTGGACCTTATATTCGTGGATGGCCGGCCTTTGATGATGGTGATGGAGGACCAGCCATTCTTTACTGTTCTCGGTGCCATTGAACTTCACCCCAAGAAGAAGTTGGTGGTGGTGGATTCGGGCGCAGTCCGTTTTGTGGTGAATGGGGCGGACATCATGAGGCCGGGCATAGTATCAGCCGATCCTGAGATCGCCGTCGGCGACCTGGTGGTGATCGTGGAGGAGAGATACAAAAAGCCTCTGGCGATCGGCCGGGCTCTGGTGGCGGGGACGGATATGAAGGGCGAGGGAAAGGCAGTCAAGTCGCTGCACCATGTGGGCGATGCGATCTGGAATGGGCTGGGGGAATAGTGTATGGAAGAGATTGGGGAGCTGATCGGCAAGGGATTTGGCATCTGGAGGCGGAACCTGAACCTGTGCATTCCCTTCCTGCTCAGCGTTATTCTATCCATGATAGTCACCCTGCCGTTTCTGGCGGGCATCTTTTTGACCTACCTGCCTGTGGCGGATATTAATGCCACGATGCTACAAAATGATCAGGATATGCAGGAGCTCATCTCTCTGATGCAGAGCTCTCTGGATCACCTGGACGTGGCCGGGCTCCTGCCCATCGCAGGGATCTTTTTAGTTTGGCTGGTCGTGCTCTCTCTGATCAATGCGTTCTTCACAGCCGGGGCGGTAGGCATGGCAAGACAGGCGCTGGACTCAGGAAGGTCAGATACCGGTTCCATGTGGTCCGCCGGAAGGAGCCATTTCCTCAATATGTTCCTGGCAACTTTGCTGGTCGGATTGCTTACGCTGGTCGGCCTGATCTTCTTTTTGCCGGTATTGGCTCAGAAAACGACCACCCTGCCGGCGGATTCGCAGACCATTGGCCTCGCTGCTGTGGGACTGATCCTGTTCGTGCTCTATGCCCTGGTTCTCTCTGTGGTTTTGGTCGCCATGCCTTATGCCCTGGTGATAGAAAAGCTGGGGCCCTCGCAGGCGGTCCTAGCATCGGTCGAGTTCTTCCGGTACAACAAGTTTGATGTGGCAATTCTCTGGCTGGTAGTAGTCGCCTTGTCTCTGGGCATGCAGATGATCGGCGGCATATTTTCTGCCGGAGAGCAGGCAAATGGCAGCCCGCTCACGGCGCTTTACAGCCTGATTAATGTGCTGGTTTTAGCGCCCCTGTCAAATCTCTGGTGGACAAGGCTTTATATGAACAGGAAGGGAATGCTGAAGGTCGATGAGGTGAATGATCCTTGGTGAATCTTCCCAGTTATGCAGAGCTTATCACGCGCTTCCGGCAGTATACGCTGATGCAGCAGGCAGCCATCGCCGGCGTATTGGTGCTGCTGATTTATATCCCCTATTCTTACTTTTTGTTGCATCTACGAATCGTGGAATCGATCGGCATGGCGATATATTCCGCCATCCTGTTCATAGCGGTGTACTACATAACTTCCTCGATTATTATGAAGAAGAGCCGGCAGCTGGCAAAGCAATCCGTGGGCCCCAGAAAGGGGCTGCGAAAATAAGCGATCATGTGGCGGCCGCCCCGCTTCATGCTTCTCGTTTCGTCTCTTTTTGCCTCTTTCCGCCTCTATTCTCCACATTTTGCTCTTGTTCTCCCTAAAGTATAAGTCTGCAGACCGCACACAGTGCCCCTGAGGGTATTGCTGATGCAGCTAAAGACGGTAGACATAAAAATTCCAGAGGGAGCCAATCTGATTTTAGGGCAGAGCCACTTCATCAAGACCGCAGAAGACATCTATGAGGTCATGGCAGGAACAGTTCCATTCGCGAAGTTCGCCGTCGCCTTTTCCGAAGCCAGCGGAGATTGCCTGGTGCGCACGGAGGGCAACGACGATAGCCTGATCGAAGCTGCCAGGGGTTTTTCTCTGGCCCTTGCCTGCGGGCATACCTTTGTGGTGCTGATGAAAGGGGCTTTTCCTATCAACGTCCTGAACGCCATCAAATCAGTGCAGGAGGTCTGCGGCATATTCTGCGCCACCGCCAATCCCTTGCAGGTGGTCGTGGCCGAAACGGAGCAGGGGCGGGGAATCATGGGCGTCATCGATGGCGCTTCTCCGCGGGGCGCGGAGAATGCCGCCCAGGTCGAGGATAGGCGCAAGCTGCTACGGAGGTTTGGATATAAACTTTGATCTGGCAGTTGTGAACGGCCGGGTTTTCTCAGCCAGGGGCCTGATGAGCATAGACATCTGGATCAGAGATGGGACAATTGCAGCTCTGGGCGGAGAGCACAGGGCCGAGGATGCTATCGATGCCTGTGGCATGCTGGTACTGCCCGGCGCCATCGATGCTCATGTGCACTTTCGCGATCCTGGACCCAATTACAAAGAGGACTGGGCGAGCGGCTCGTCAGCTGCTGCGGCAGGCGGGGTGACCACGGTAATCGACCAGCCCAACACCACACCCCGCACCCTGGATGCAGAGTCATTCAGTGAGAAGCTGGACATCGCCAGCCATCGCTCTCTGGTGGACTTCTGCCTCAATGGCGGAGCTGGAAACATCGATGAGCTGGCGGCTGCCGGGGCGACGGCAATCGGGGAGATATTCTCCTACGAGCACAGCGATGAGCAGCTTCGAGAAATCCTTGAGCAGGTTGAGGGTGCAGGAATGCTGGCCACCCTTCATGCCGAGGACGGGCTGATCATAAGAGAGATGGCCGCTCTCCTCCAGCACAGGCATGACGCAGAGGTCTATTCTCAGGCCAGGCCAGCGGCTGCGGAGGCGGCGGCCATAGACAAGTGCCTGAGCTGGACCAGTCGTCTGCACATCTGCCATCTCAGCTCCGCCCGTGGGCTGCAAAAGGTTGCCCGGGCAAAGGGGGAGGGCAGGAAAGTGACCAGTGAGGCCACGCCCCACCATCTCCTGCTCAATGTCAAGGACTACAAAAGCCAGGGCTCATACCTGAAGATGAATCCGCCCCTGAGAAGCCGGGAGGACAGCGATGCCCTCTGGCAGGGCCTCAGATCGGGGGCAATTGATATTTTGGCATCGGACCATGCTCCGCACCTGCCTGAGGAGAAGAGGGAGGACATCTGGGAGGCTCCGGCAGGAGTGCCGGGGGTGGAGACCATGCTGCCCTTGATGCTCGTAGCCGTGAAACGGAATCTGATCAGCCTGGAGAGGCTGGTGGATGCCGTTTCCATCAGGCCCGCCCGCATCTTCGGCCTAGCTGGCAAGGGGTCCATCGAAAAGGGAATGGATGCCGATCTGGTGATCGTTGATACCAAGTCTGTCTCGCAGATAAATTCCGATCGGCTGCACAGCCGGGCAGACTGGACGCCTTTTCAGGGAAAGGAGGCCATCTTCCCCCAAATGACGCTCGTACGGGGTCATGTGGTCTACGACGGAGAGTTTTCAGTCCACCCGGGATACGGCCGCTTTTTGGGAAAGCCGAGGATGAAGCAAAAGGTTTTATGATTGCAATGACAACTATTTTGATCATGAAATCCGATTCATCTGGGAGCAGCGATCTGGAGCGCGTTATCGGCAGGGCGGCAGTTGAGGCTGCCAGGATGTCAAGCCAAGCGAGCCAGGCGGCAAAGAAGATCCTGGGAGATGTGAGCAGCGAGATTGGCGATGCCAAGAGCAGCGACCTTGCCCCCGTCGACCTCATTGAGGAGGACGATGAGCTGATCGTCCTGGTGGCTCTGCCGGGCGCAAGCAAGGAGAAGATCGACCTGCGTGTGACTGAAGACAGCCTCTATGTCGATGCCAAGATCACTCCAAGAGAAGGGAAATACCTGCGCCGGGAGCTGGGCACCATGGGCCGAAAGAGGGATATCAAGCTGCCCATCGAGGTCAAGCCGGAGCAGGTTAAGGCCACCTTCAAGGACGGAATACTGGAGGTTCATCTGCCAAAGCTTGTGGTCGTAAACGCGCAGAGGGTGCAGGTGGATTAGAGGCTGAAATCCACTTTGCCCATCGATCTATATTTTTCGGCTGTGACGGCTCCCACGACTGAAGTCGTAGGCATCTATGGTCTCTCAACCAACGCCATGCCGCCCCCAGGGCGATTGTTTCATGGCTTCGATGCTCGCCGTTCCAGATTTTACGCACAGGACTTCCCTGTACAACCTGCTATCAGGAGTTCTGAGATCTAGCATGGCTGACACCTGCCTGAGTCTATTCTACTTCTAGTAGCAAGAGCCAGACAAAGATACATAGATATCATGATTTTACATATTTAGAAGAGAGATCGCTCTTTGCCATTATTACAGGTGCTCTATACATGACCCCACCGCTCTCCCGCTCAAAGATGGCATGACTTGTTCCGCTCTGCCTGACGAATCTTGCATTGCCTTGGTTGAGAAGCTTTACAAGTTTCTGGCTTGACATCGGCGGGATCTTCTTAGACACTGGCACAAACCTCAAAAGTGATACTTTCTGAATAAACCCAGCTCGAAGACGGCTTCACACACTCGACATCATCCATGAGAAATTCGCGTAGAACGTCCATGGGAACAGATTTTATTTCATCCACCAGCCCTTCATCCTTCATAAATGAGAGATACTCATCACACGCTTCTTGCAGCATTTTCCTGGCTTCTTCAATGCTCTCACCCTGGCTGGATACATTTAGCTCAATGCACAAAGCCACATAATAATCTCCGGATTTTTTAATTATTCCCGTTAGCTGCATTTCTTTTTAGCCCCCATGATAATAATGTGCATACATCTAATCTCTCTGTGAACTCATTCATCATCCTATTTATGTGATTCGCGATTTGCTACTGGGTGATGGAAGGAAAAAGACGGATGACTGAAGTACAACTCCCGGCGAGTGCAGTGAACGATTTGTGGGAATTTACCAATACGTAAGATATAAAAAATATAGGATAGAATTAATACGCCCTATCCAGGCTCTCTGTAGTTGTCATCTGGTAGGTGTAGTTGATGGCCGTCTTCTGCCGTGGTGCAAGCGCCAGCTTCCACTTGAGGCTGGTGGCTGTGCTCTCCGCTGGCCTCGGCGTGACGGCGATGATCACCGCCTCCTGTGGTTTGCTATCCGTTACCTCCAGCATAGCTGCACGATCTAGGTTGCTCTTGATCTTGAGGGCGTAGGTCCAGGACTCAATGGTCTCTTTGACAGTATGATTTCCCTGTCCTGATCCTATAGCTTTGATGGTCTCGGTCTTGTTGTAGTCGAATAGCTTTCGTTCCACCTTCAGATCGGCAGATGGGCCGACTACTATGGAGGCATTGGTTCCGGACGGGGTATAGGGCATATCGATATTTGAAACGTACTCGTCATTTCTGTAGAGCAGCGCCTTTCCAGTCGGCCAGGGATTGGTGAGGGTGTTGTTGGCCCGAATCTCCTCTTTTGCAGGTCCTTCCTCCTGACTGTAGGCATCCCAGGTGTAGACTCTCACCAGGGGAGCTTCTTCCTCAAACAGTGGAAATCCGATCTCTTTGTCCATGACCAGGTCTTTTCGCCCATCAAGCTCGAAGATGTAGAATGTCTCCAGCTCTCCAGAGGCAGGAGCAGGTGCGGCTGCATAGTCAAATAACTCTGTCATGGCAGGAGCCTCGGCATACCGCTGGTTGATCTGGGGCGCGGCTTTGGCCAGATAGGTCTCGGTTGACAACGGCAGGCCTGCGACCAGCTTGAGGCGCACGTTCTTGAGATCCTCTCCGCCCCGATTGCTGAGAACTGCATTGGCCTTCACCAGCACGGTGTCGCTGAGAAGATGCAGGTCGTAGACCGGGTTCCAGGTGGCGGCATCGTACATGAGATAGGAGAGGTCAAAGCTCTGTGATCCCGGAGCAGAGATGTTCAGGGTATAGACGGGATTGGCATCGTAGACCACCCGCTCCTGGGTCGCATTGCTCACCGTCAGGAGCACTGATCTCTGATCGGCCTTTTCTGGGACGTTGATCACAAATTTATGCAAGCCTTCGGTCACATCCAGGTTTCCGGTGCGTTTTACCGCCATCAGCCCGTCCGGATAGATGGTTACGGAGTCAACGGGCAGCGTGATGGCGGTGGTGGCTTCGACCGAGCTCGCCTCATCGGAGGCTGCGAAGGCGGGAGTAAATAGAGATAGCATTAAAATGGCTGCAATGAGTTTCATGGCAAAACCTCATTACATGTTTCATTTTAAAGTAATATACTTTATCTTGACCCAGAAAAAAGTTGATTGACATTGCAGCTATTTCAAACCCTAAATAACTGGCATAACCATGCTTCTTTCCCCCGCCGAGCGAAACTCGCGGGCACCGCCCTTTCCGAAGCAACCGCGGATGTCTGCCCAGTCGAATACCATGCCAGTGTTGGCGAAAGCGACCTTGTCAGGAGGTTACAGGAAAATGCATCCATTTGGCCGGCAATTGCAGCGCTGCAATTGCCCGCGTACTCGAACTGGTGACCCACATTCATAGCATAGTTGCTTTTCAATTCTTGGATCGAGCGATGCGTCCTCTTCGAACGGATCGAATCGATGCTGCAGATAGCAGCGAATGATGTCGATTTTTATTGCACTCCGCATCCTCAATTGCGGATGGATTTATACAACCCAATTGTCTTCGTCTGGCAAAATTCGATACCGTCTTGGTGGTGGTATCGTGGATCTGGCCCAATCGCATTCCATCTGATATATCGTAATATGTCATATGCGACATTTTGTGGCGCATTTGCTTGACGCCAAGCTCGTTAAGGACGATCTGACTTCCCGAAAGGGCAAGATCTTTTTGCAATTTCCTGAATAGGTGCATGAAGAATCGTTTGTTGATACCTTGTGGTAGGCTATATGGCCGTCCAATGGGTACATCCACAAATATTTGCTCCATGATACAATCGATACAAGGAATTTCATTCCCATGCTTTTTGCATATCATAGAAAATTTGCTCCCTTTAGCCCTCTTTTCACCATTATCTATATTAAATTAATCATTATATATAATTTTGATGGCATTCAGATTTGCTTCATTCCAGCCCTCTAGATCAAGGCAGCCCAAATGCGCTAGACTCTTTCCCGCCCATAATCCTGCAATGGAACTGTCTGTATCCAAAGCCTGGTCATAGAATTTTATGGCTTCTATAAATCTCCCTTGTGTACATAATTTAAGCCCATCTAATGAAATATACCAAGATTTTGATAATGGTTGAACTGAAAGATCAATACGCATTTTGGAGATATCATCATCTTCTGATATTATTAGATTCATAAGTGGTTTTCCAAATGAAGATATTATCGAATTTATCAGATAGTCTTGTTCATAAGATAGCATAGATGCGGCTTTTTTCAAGTCGCTAACAAGCATTTCTTTTGAGGTAGGTGCATATTCTGACTTGATTCCGTATAAATTTAGCTCCTTTCCGGCGATCTTTGCCAGGAGAACGATGTGTTTTTCGCCATTGATTTTTAAGATGACCTCGGTCTTTCGTTCATTAATTTCTAGAGAAATAATTTTATTGTCGCCTGATGCATTAATCGTCATTTCATCTTCGGTTTTCTTAATTGATTGTCGTTCTATCCGTTCAATTCCAAGCCTATTCCTAAGGAATTCTATGAGTTTTTCGGTATCCTCTCCAGGAATTCTATTCCAATCGAGCATTTTTGCCAAATGGGCGCGCTCTAATCTCTTTTCGCAAGGCACTTGACGCATGAACAGACTATTTACTTGTATCTGAAATAGGCGCAATGTAACCATATATATATAACCTTCAATTCTTGTCATTTCATGTATTGAATCGGCGAACGCTTTCTGCAATTGGGAATCATATCCATAAAGATCCTTAAATGCCTCTTCCAGTGGCTCCTCAAGTCTCCGTTGAGTGGTGTTCATACCTTCCTTCACTATTTCTTTCCAGATGTATTCGCGAGATTGCTCATTATCACCATTTTTTATTATCAAGGATATTGAATCTAGGATTATGGGTTGAATATTCTCAAAGAAACGCTCGTTTAATGAATTTCTGCGTGCTATTATGGCCAATATTGTGCCTGCAGCACTTCTGATTCGATCTGCATATTCCTTTTTCCTCTGCTGTTGGTCCCTAAACCATCCATACGAGATTGTAGCTAATGAGATGATAATGGTTATTGGCGTAAAGAGATCTCCAAAAGAAATGGCTTGATCTATTTTAAGTTCGCATGGTGCTATTTCCTTAATTGAAAATCCAATGGGTACGATCAAGGTCATTACTACTACAAAAAATAATAATATATTTAAATTTTTTCGTACAATAATTGCAGGATCTTTGCCGAATGCTCCTGCGCTAATTGTGGAAAATCCAATAAACGCCGGGATCGCAAATAATGTCAATTCAATAGGGGTAATAATCAAAGAAAGGACTGAATATGCATCATGCCACCCATAGTAAAAATTTAGAATAAATATATAAACGCTACTTGCTGAAAGCATCATGCCCAATGTGATTTCAACAATTCTAAGCGCCAAGGGTGACCACTTTTTGTCATCTTTAGCTGCACTCACCTCAGTTACTCCCCCTTCCTAAAAAAATCGTTTTTGCTATCGAATACAGTTCGTGTTTATTATAAAAAATAGATTTCACTTCATATATTTCAAGATTTCGAGTTGCTTTGCTTGGGCATCATTCCAAGCAATAAGATCCTTATGGTTATATAATAGCAAGCCGCCATGCTATCAAGCACGCAATCCTTATATCACCCCATCCAATTGATGGTTAGATACTATTCATACTGGAGTTCCCATGTTTCTCGATTTTCTGGGTGAGGTCGAGGGCCTCTTGCATGCCGCCCTCGATCACTGCGGCTATAAGGTAGAAGAAGGAGCAAACAATCTCGGGCTGGAGCTGAGCCCCCATTCAGATCTGGCGTCATCTGTGGCCTTCCGGCTGGCCCCCGTGGCAAAAAAAAGCCCGGTGGCGATCGCTCGGGAGATCCACCAGGCAATCGGCAACAATTTCAGCTATGTGCAGAAGGTGGAGCTTTCCGGCCCCTATCTAAACTTCTTCATGAGCGAGAAGTTTCTGAACAGCGTACTCCAACAAGCCCTGGCGGACAACGCCTGGACGGGCCGCATGAAGGAGCGGGTCATTGTGGAGCATACCTCCGCCAATCCAGACGGGCCGCTGCACGTGGGCCATATCAGAAACTCGGTCATAGGCGACACCCTGGTGCGCATTCTTCGCCGGGCAGGCTGCACCGTGGACGCCCAGTACTACGTCAACGACATGGGCCGCCAGGAGGCGATGGTGGTCGTGGGCTGCAATCACTTCGAGCTGGACGGCAGCAAGCCCGACCACGCCGTAGCCAAGGTCTACATTGCCGCCAACCGACTCATGGAGAGCAATCCCGGGATCAAAGACGAGGCGGACGGGGTTATCCAGCGCTACGAGGCGGGCGACGGTGAGACTGTGGCCAAAATTGAGAGCGCCATAAAATTCGCCATCGGCGGCATTGAGCAGACCCTTCACCGCATGAACATCCGCCATGATAGCTACCACTGGGAGTCGCAGTTCGTGCGAAAGGGCGATGTCTCCGAGATCCTGGCTTTGCTAGAGAAGACGGGCCTCACAGAGTACGAGGAGGGCGCTTTTCAGTTAGATCTCACCGAGTTTGGCTTTGAGAAGAAGATGGTCCTCAAGAGGGCCAACGGCACATCGCTTTACATCACCCGAGATCTGGCATACCACCGCTGGAAGTCCCTGAACTCCGACCGCTCCGTGGATGTCCTGGGAGCCGACCACAAGCTGGTCTCAGGACAGCTTCGCACCGCGCTTGGCCTTTTGGGGGTCCGCGAGCCAGAGGTGGTCATCTTCGAGTTCGTCTCCCTGCCCACCGGCTCCATGAGCACCAGGAAGGGCAAGTTCATCTCAGCGGATGAGCTGCTCGATGAGGTGGAAAAGCAGGCCTATGAGGAGGTAAAGCTTCGCCGTCCGGGTGAGAGCGAGCAGTTCCTGAAGGTCGTGGCCGCTCAGGTGGCAGCGGGTGCAGTTCGCTACGATGTGGTCAAGGTCTCGCCTGACAAGGCCACCACATTTGACTGGAAGCAGGCCCTGGACTTTGAGAAGCTCTCCGCCCCCTTCATCCAGTACTCTCATGCCCGGGCCTGTAGCATCCTGCGCAAGGGCGAGGACTCTCTCAAGGCGGAAGCTGGATCGGATGGCCTGAAGGCTCAAGCCCAGGTAGGTCTGACCGAGCTGCTCCATGGCGAGAACGAGATCGCTCTCATCAAGAAGATTGCTCAGTTCGACCTGGTCATCGACAGAGCCGCCCGGGATCTGAAGCCCCATCAGCTTGCCACCTACGCCCGGGAGCTAGCTGAGAGCTTCAACCTCTTCTACCGCTATAGCCCGGTGCTTGACGCCGAGCCGAAGCTGCGCCTGGCAAGGCTTGCCCTGGCCAGAGCAGCCCGGAATGCCCTGCGAACCACCCTGGATACCCTGGGAATTGACGCCCTAGAGACGATGTAAATGCGCCCCTGCTGCGATCATTGCGCCTTTGCCCTGATTGTCCCACTCGTTCTTCTTTTTCTGGTGCATGCCGTCGGTGCGGTGCCCAGCGGATATGCGAGCTGGACTGAGGACCCCTGGGTTAAACCGGGTGGTGTGTCCCAGGAAAACGGGCAGACGGACCTTAGCATAACCACTCTCTCCGATCCGGTTTACTTCAACCTCAGCGGCAATGAGCCAGAGTCGATTCGCCTGGGTGATAGCCAGATGAACTACTCAGACTATGCCTCCGACAACGCTGGCGCGCCACTTTTCAGCGAGCTGTGGATTTCCAGGGACTCGGTCTGGAGCCGGTACGGAGAGGTCACGGCAGGTGAAGCAGTCGACCTGATAGTGCGCACTCCTCGGGAGGGAAGCGGCGACATCTATCTGATATCCTACGCCAAAAACACTACCATGCACTGGAATTTTAAATTCCTGGCAGGAAGCTACAGGCTCCGACTGACGCCTACGGAGAGCGGCAGGCTCTTTATGCTGCTGGCTCAGGGAACCGAGCCTGGAAACGCCCTTATCCTGGATGTCCTGCCCAGACAGAGCGGGCAGTCGTTCTCGCCGGTGGATGTGAATTCGATCGCCATAGGTGAGGCTTTTGTTACCATAAGATCTCAGAGGCTGAGGGGCTACGATGTCTTTGTGGACGGCGTTTTCTTCGCCAATGACAACAGCGACGGATCACTGGACGGGGTGGCAACCCTGACAATCGGTGGCGGCAAGACTCACACCATCACGATCTCAGAGAGGGACGGCCGGGGCGGAATCATCAACAGAAGCGAGCACACGAGGACATTTGCACGGGATACTCATTACACTCTGCAGATGAACTAAAATCGAGCGCCTCACCATGCACAATATGATGGCGCTTTCACATTCCCCAGATGTCGATGGCCGGCTTGATGCCTTCCTGCATCATGCGACTCTCCTTTTTATGAAAGATCTTCCTGGACCAGGGCTTTTTTGGATCTGTGTTGTGTAAGTCAGAACTCTTGGGATCACCTCTCGATAGATCTCATTTGAAATTCGCATCTGCCCTTTGGTCGTGATCAACCCCAGATCTTCGACGTACTGGACATCGTCCTCGGAAAGCTGCTTTGGTTTTGCCGTGCCTGCCAGGAGCGGCTCTATCACCCGTCTTACCCGCTCCTCTCGCAGCTTGTCGGCGAGTTGATCGAGATGCGTCTCGCGACGTGATATCAAGTTCTCCTTGGCTCGGGGGATCATCTCACCGGTCACAGGCATTGACCTGTCCCGGCCCTAGGGCATCCGAAAGCACGTCTCGTATGCGAGAGCGTTCACGAGCCAGGGCTGGCCGGCGGTGAGATTCCATGCTAGCTTCTTGTGCTATCTCGCCTAAAATCGCGCGCATTGCTCTTCCAACGTCCTCCCCCGCGCGCCCTGGGCTGCCTCCAGGTTTGAGTAGAGAGCCAGGTACTTTCCCTCTTGGTTGAGGTATTCCATCAGAGCCAGAAGGCAGGAGGTCTTGCCGGTCTGCCGGGGGGCGTGGAGCACGAAGTACTTTTCCTGCTCGATCAAGCTCAGGATCTGCGGCAGATTGAATCGCGAGAGCGGCGGCAGGCAGTAGTGTTTGCTGCAGTTGACAGGCCCGGCGAAAGAGAGCGACTCCATCAGCTGCTGGACAGGAGGAGCTGGACAGCAAGCATCCGCTGGCCCCGATCCGGATCACGCCACCTTCCACAGACGGACTCTGCAGTCATCGCTTCCCGACGCCAATGTGCGACGGTCCGGGCTGAATGCCACAGAAAACTTAGTATTCGACAGATTTTCTGCACCGCAATCAGACCAAACTTTTCCCCATCATGCAGAATGCTCTTCGCATACCCATCAGGCAACTTGAGCGGCGTCTTTCCATACCTGTCCCCCTGAAAGAACGGCCCGTCGGGATGAGCATTCCCTTTTCATCTGTGCCCCAATCAAGTTTCAGCCAAACGTCTTTGGTATCCGTATCGATATGAGTATAGATCTCCTCGGTGCGAAACTCTTGTCTGAGATATTTGGTGATGTCTTCGACCTGGTTGCCTTTGGCATCAAGTCCGCCTCCTATCTCCGTTGCCGCACCCAGGGATTCGCTGGCATTATTAAAGTAGTCAAGGCCTCGCGGGTCCCTTACATAGCTCCATTCCATCCTCGCGTCATCCCTGCTCCTAAGATAGCTGTAAATGGCACTTTCCTGTTCTATGGTATAATCGCCGGGATTCTTGCCTGCGAGCAGGAGAGCTACATAGCGAACTGTAGAATTATCCGGCTCAATTCTGGTATCTGTTTTGCATTAAAATGTAACGTCTAGCAGATTGTTGTGTGAATGCGCAGTCGCAGTCTCGCATCAGGTTCAGAAAAAATGGCCTCTGGTCTCCTCTGCTGCAAATCGGCAGAAGAAGCCCTGGCTATAGTATTTTCTAGCGGACGTTGGATCTGCCTTTGCTGGCCATCATGAAGGCAAAGTCCGCCCTGGTGCCCGTCTTCTTGCCATCCGGCATCCGACCGTAGGTAAAGTCGCTATGGGAGTTGTCGTTCTGCTGGGATGTCTTGTCTACCTCTGCACCCGAGGCATCATAGAGAAATACGGTTCCATTGCCGGTGGCAGTCCAGGTATCCTGGCCGTCAAAAGCCACGAATCCCTTGGGCTCTATGCTGCCCTTCAGGAGAATAGGGCCCTGCCAGGGCTCGTCAACGATATTTATCTTCCAGCCGGTCAGATCGACGGCTGAATCTCCTGTGTTGTAAAGCTCCACCCAGACGGTGCCGTTATCAGGCGGGCTCAGCTCAAACTCATTAATGACCACGTCGCACACGCCCAGGCTGCAGATGGCCAGGAGGCCGGAGAAAGCCAGGAGCGCTTTGATTGCCATTTCTGATTCAAGTTTCATCTTGTTTCACACTCCTTAAATTTGGGTATCATTCACGTTAGCGTATATTCGATTCGCCCTTGGTGGCAGAGCCCAGTCCCCAGTCGCCATCGTTATTTGTGTCATATCCATCCGGATGCCTGCCATAGGTGAAGTCGTTGTCCATGGAGTCCTGCCTGTTTGCAGTTT
>DAONES010000046.1:0-13692 GCA_035403205.1 Methanothrix sp.
GAGAGAAGCATTGGCTTTCATGTATGACTTTGGAGTCCCATTTGACAATAATTTGGCGGAAAGGGACTTGAGGATGATGAAGATTCAGCAGAAAATCTCAGGTAACTTTAGAAGCTGGGAGGGAGCGGCAGCATTCTCTCGAATAAGAGGCTACATCTCTACAGTCAAAAAGAACTCCCGTTCAGTTATCGAAGCTATTCAAAGAGCCTTTGAAGGAAATCCATTTCTTCCTGAAAGAACTCTGGTGGAGAACTGAATTCATAACTATTCAGCGAGCGAGGCTGAATAGTTACTAAATATCAGTTAATAATAATTCTAAACTATCATCGTTTCTTAATATTCAGCCCCTCGAAAATCCACCTCAGCCGGAGGTCAGCATGACCCACAGGCCTGCCCGGCCTCCTCCCTCATTGTAGAGCGCTTGCTAGCCAATCTCGCCCGCCCAACAGACATCACCGCAAGCCAAGACGGCCCAACCACACAGGCAGCGGCTGCGAGCGCGAGCCTGCGCGCATGAGTGCGAGCCCGCCTGGCGGACGGCGGCTGCAGCCCGGCTGGCCTTTGCCTCTGGCGGCATCACGGCCCGGCCCACGGGCAGCGGCCACGAGCAGCCATCCGGGACAAGAGCGGCGCAAAACATGAGCCTTAGCCGATAAATTCTTAACTTAGGTGTACCAGGGTTAACTCATGAGTGCCTCAGATAAAACAATTTCTTCTCCTGCAACGGTGTCAATTGGAGCAAAAATCACTCCAGCACAATCCATGCAAATCAGGGAGCTGATTGAAGCTGGGGCTTTTATTAATGAGTCGGACTTCGTAAGAGACGCAATCCGCCACAGGCTGGCGGAAATAAAGGTAATCAGGTGCCGGGATATCGACTATGATACCGCCAGGAAAGAGGTTACGGGCTACTTCAAGCGTCATGGAGAGGCATTTCCGGATGAAGCTGCTGAAGATCTGGAGCTCGACTTCGATCTGGTGATGAGAATCACGCAGGAGTTAAGAAAGGATGGCACACTGGAGGAAGCCTGATGGACTATTACGAAATCGGAGACACCATTCACGGGTCTAAGATTTACGTGGAAGCCAGAAAGATCGAAGGCTACCGGATAATCGTAAAAACTGGGAGACATAAAGCTCAAAGTGTTACTCTTATCGAAAATGCGAAGGCTGTTATTGTTAAAAAATTAAAGTATGCTAATAAAAAATCAAACGAGCGCACCAGTTCCATTTGATCCCAAACAAGACCGGCCCCCCGCCCCCGAGCGCGAGCCTGTGCGCATGCGTGCGAGCCCGCCTGGCGGACGGTGGCGGCTGCGGCTCCGGTTGGCCCTTGCCTCTGGCGGCACCGCGGCCCGGCCCCTCGGACGGCGGCCACGAGCGTCAGCCGGGAACCGAGCGGCATGGAGCGCGAGACTGCTGCCTGCGAGCGCTGCAGTCAGCAGCAAGCTTACGTTATGATTGCTTAATCATCTCAATTAGGTTATCTTCAGAAATCCCGTTCCATATGGATACCTGGGATAAAATGTCGTTCAATGTACCCTTCGCCAGCTCGTCATGCATTGGTACCGTGATATTATGATCTCCTGCGGCAGTTGGCTTTCTCAGCCTGATGTGGCTTCCTCTCTGCCGAATGACTTCATATCCCAGTTTGACGAGCACTTTGAGAAGCTTCTCGCCACTAACAACCGGTCGCTTTTGCAAGAGGCTGCACCTCAAATTCGGAAATCGATAAAATCTTCAACTCTTCGCCGGATTCAAGAACATCTTCGAAATGCAGACTGGTTGCCTCTTTTATATTTTCAAATAGCTCATCAAGGGTTTTTCCCTGTGTGAATATGCCTACGCTTATACCACGAGCACACCAGTCTTCACCATCGAAATAAACCTCAAACTTCACAAGCAACCAAACCACCGATTCCTTTAGCTAGATTATTGCTACGGCTTAATATTTGTAGATGCTCCCGTGGACAGGATTTGATTTGCAGCAGAATTCAGGGATGCTCGAACTGAAACATACTGCCTTTCAGCCCCGCCTGTTCCCCTGCCCGCCGAGCGCGAGCCTGCATCGCGTGTGCATGCGAGCCCGCCTGGCGGACGGCGGCTGCTCGCCCGGTTGGCCTTTGCCTGCGAGCAGCATCACGCCCCTGCCCGAGGGCTCCTGGTAAAAATCCGCCAAATCATTTCCAGTACTTTGCGGCTTCGCACCTCTGCGCCATCCCGTGCGCCCGTGGTTCTGGCCATCCCGGCTCCGCCCGAATGCAACCGCTTGCTTGGCAATCCCGCTCGGCCTGGCGACATCGCCGCAGCCCCGGACGGCCCGGCCCACTGGCAGCGACCACGAGCACCAGCCCGGGAACCGAGCGACGCGGAGCCCGGGCCTGTAGCACTCAGGTTCTGCAATCACGCGAGTTCAATGGAAATCCGATTAAAGCAAAAGACTTCTCTCAGGTAGTATTATATGCAAATAAGATGCAATTGACTTTAATGAACCGCCTTTATGACTACACTGTAATCCTTCGTCCCGAAGACAACGGTACATTCGTGGCTTATGTACCTGCAATTCCTGGCTGCCACGCCTGGGGGCAGACTCCTGAAGAAGCGCAAGCTGAATTGATGAACGTCTTTGAGATGATCGAAGAGGAGTACAAGGAAGAAGGGCGCATGCTTCAAGCAGTTGGGCATAACTGAAGATGATTTCTATGAGCTAATGGAATAGTGCTCTGCTCCTAAATATCTCTGTCCGTCCTTTGTGCCTTCGTGGCTTGGTCCGTCTCTGCTCGGTTATTATTCTTAGATAATCGTAATAAGCAGCGTCGCAGCTTTCTTAAATCTCGCGCCCCGGAAAGCCGCCCTTGCCAGATGCCAATGCCCCAGCCCCAGCCCCATCCGTCCCCCCGCTCCCGAGCGCCAGCCGGGACAATAGAGGCGCAAAAGCACAGCTCTGCGGCCGACGGGCGCTTCTGTCGTTAGCATTCGGACGGCACAAACAGAAGAATGCCCTCAAAATTTTTGTGCCCATTTCCCGCGGCATTCCATGAACTTGCTATCTCGGCAATGCCGGATTTGGCCACAGCTCAACACAAATTAAATGATGCACCCCCAAACAACGATCTATCTCTTCTTTCCCACATCTATTTATTTGCGCAACTCCATAACAAAAGGAGACATCAGAAACCTAGATAGAAAGGATGTCAGATGAATCGATTTGAGAAGTTGACCGAGAAAATATTGCCGTTGCTCAGCCCCTACGTTAAGCGAATTGCGGTATTCGGATCTTTTGCGCGCGGCGAGGAGACGCCAGAAAGCGATATCGATCTCCTGGTGGAACTAAAAGCCCCTGAAAAACGACCCCGACTCGGTCTGGCTTGGTTTGGTTTGGAAGAAGAGCTAAGCCGTATTCTGGGAAGAGAGGTGGAACTGATAGCAGAAGGCTCTCTGAGCCCATACCTGCGACCCTACGCAGAAAAGGATCTGATTCTGATCTATGAAGAAAGATGACTCTGTCTATCTGCATCACATAATGGATGCGTTTGCTCAAATAGAAATCTATACAGAGGGCGTCTCTCACGAAGAGTTCATAAATAATCGTTTAATTCAAGACGGTGTCATAAGACAGCTAGAGGTAATGGGGGAAGCATCTCGCAATCTCTCAGAGGATACACGCAACGAGTACCCACATATTCCATGGCGTCAAATGATTGGCCTTAGAAACCGCATGATTCATGCCTATTTTAGCGTAAATCTGCAGATAATCTGGGAGATCATTCAAGGAGATATTCCAAAACTAAAGAAAGATATAACGTATGTTCTTGAGATCTGCAGACAAAAGAGCCAATAGCAACCATCAAATCTACAAGGCCACCTGGCGGACGGCGGCTGCGGCCCAGGATAGCCTTTGCCTGCGGGCTGCACCACTCCCCGGCCCGAGGGCTCCCGGCGAAAATCTGCTAAATCATGCTGATGCTTTGCGGCATTCCACCTGTGCGCCTTTCCGTTCGCCGGTGATCTTGGCCTGCCCGGCTCCGCCCGATGGCAATCGCTTGCTGGGCAATCCTGCACGCCCAACCGACTTCACCGCTGCGCCCCGGGCGGCCTGCCAACTCGTGCAGCGGCCACGAGCGCCAGCCGGGACCCGAGCAGCAAAGAGAATGGCCCTGCTGCTACTTAGAATCCTAAATTAGATTGCAGGAAAATCGGATTGATCCCCTGATTCTCGACATGCTGATCTGGATGCTATGCGTCTTCAGACAGTCTAGATAATCCCTAAGATTATAAAAATAGAATATGTCCTGCAAGGTTTTCTCACCCTGCAGGCATCCTTTTTCAAATTTCTAGTTCGCGGCCAGTATGTGCCCGATGATCCTGCCGTAAGCAGGCCTCGCTATTAGCGTTCCAAGAATCACGCCCAGGATGATGATGAGCGCAAATCCCGTGAGCGAGCCAAAGCCCATGACCAGCAATGGAAGCATGGCGACGACGGTTGTTGCCGCGGCTCCCATGATGATCATGAATGCCCTGGACAGCCGGGCCAGATAGACCTTGCTGCTGGTGGCGGAAACCTTGCCTACGCCTGCCTTCTCAGCGGCCTCTGCCGCCCTCTCCTTGATGGTGCGCTCGGCAGACGATGTCGCTGCCTCTCCACCCCTCAGGAGTTCATCGGTGATGATGACCAGCTGATCCACACCCGTTCCTATCACCATGATGATACCGGCAAGGCTGGCCAGATCAAGCTGCCAGCCGGCCAATGCCCAGACTCCCAGCATCATCACAACCTCGGACAACGAGGTGGTGACCATCGGCAGGACGATCCTCCTCTCACGGTAGCGATAGAAGATCATGCCCGCCACCGCCAGAAGGGCAATCAATCCGGCGATTACCATCTGGATCTTAAATTGCTTGCCCAGTGCTGCTGAGACCTGACCGGATCCCACAACCTCGATGTTAACCGGCAGAGCACCCTCACGGAGATGGATGTAAAGCTCTTTAGCTTTGGATGAGCCCGCATCTCCTCCGCCCACGGTCGCCTGCATGCTTCGAGATGGAGCCTTCTGCAGACTGCTGGCCAGCTCAGGGGCAAGCGGCGCGGAAAAGATCTCATCCTTATCCAGGTACATGGATACGTAGTGATCCTCAGGCCTCTTGGTTGCGCCGGCATCTATTGCCGCCTTCTGGAAGGTCAAAGCTCCTTCTTCAGACAGGACAAAGGGAACACCCCATCCTCCATTGCGTTCTCCCTGGGGAATGTCCACCGACTCCACTGCATCTCCGTAGAGCACATGCATGCTCTCATTGTTCTCAGTCTGAATTCTTATCTCGAACTTGCCGGGCTTGCCAACTACTTCCTGAGCAGTGGCAACATCCATGCCGGCCAGATCGATGAGGATGTACTTGTTATCGACTACTCTGACCTTTATGTCCTGAAGGCCCAGCCGGTTGAGCTTTGAGTCCAAGACCTTCTTGGTCTCGTCCACCGTCTCCTTAGACACGCCCACCACAAATGTGTCCTCGCCTGCGGGAACCTTTCCGCCCACTGGAGCGAGGAGTAGATCGAGCGACTGCCTGGTGACATTGGTCCGGATCTCATAGCGAACCGGCACGACATCCACATTGAGCTGGACATCGGCATCCAGATTCTTCTTGAGGTAATTGATGATAATAGTTTCAGGAGCGGCAACTATTGTGATCTTGGTGCTGTTTTCTCCTTTCGCGATCTTGGATCCCATGTAGCCGAGGTCATCGGCAAATGCTGAATCCACTGCGCCCGGAACGGTGACCACATAGCTCTGCCCGTGCTTCTCTACAGAGGAGGCATTGAACTGGTACTCCAGAATCTTCTCAGGAGCGACATCGATCTGTGCTTCTGCGCCCTGCAATTGCAGTTGCAGATATGAGCCGCCCTCCAGGTCCAGACCGAACTTCAGGCCGAAAAAGCCGATGCAGATGATGGCAACAGCCACAACCACCGCATACAGGACGACCCTTCGATCCTTGGACAATTCCTCGAAAAGGTTCATCTCTTCTGCCCCCTGACCGCCTTCTTGGGCTTATTAAGGTACCATCTCAGTCCCTGGGCATTGGTTACCCATGTGTTGAAAACATCAGCCGCAAGTCCGAATATCAGTACAGTCGACATATCGGCTATGATGTCCATCCTGGTAAACGACGGCACTATGAAGTAAAGAAAATTTGATACTATGATCAGAGCGATTACCGCACAGATCGTGCTTCCTGCCATTGTGAGGCCTGTGCCCATTGCTCCAATGATCTTCTCTTCCACGCTGCCCTTGCGCTTCAAAACTCTCATGGATAGCAGGATATCGGTATCAACGGAATAACCAATCAGCATGAGAAGAGCGGCCACGGTTCCCAGCGAGAGCTGCACTCCGGTCAGATTCATGGAAGCGGCTGCCGTTAAAATGTCAGCCATCGCGCTGACCACCACCAGCAGAGAGACTATCGGCTCCCTGAAGACCAGGAAGACCACTATGGCCATCAACAGGAACGAAAGAGGAAGGTACCTGACGACCTGCTCCTGAAGCTCTTTGCTATAAATCGGTCCTATGTGCCTGATCTCCGGGCCATCGAAATTGGTGTTGGCCAGCTTGACAAGATCGGCATACTGAGAGTCGCTCATGGGACCGAATTGGAGCATATATCTGCCGCCGATGTTTCTTATGTCCACCAGAGGATAAGCATCAAACTGCCCTGCTACTTGTTCTTCTGAATCCGTGGACGGCACTGTGACGAGAGTGCCTCCCGTAAACTCTATCCCCAGCTTCACAGGCGAGCCTGTGGCAAAATAGGTCACGCCCAAGCTGATAAACGCCAATATTATGATAGCGATAGGAATCAGCATTATCTGCTTGGGTGGGTACTTAGAAACGATGTCCTCCAATTCCATGTTATTTCTCCTCGAACTCTCTCTCTGTTAATCCCACCACGTGAATATTAGTCTGCTAATATGCTTGCATTGCTAATGCTCTTTCATTGCGGATGCGTTGCGAATGAGTTACTTATGCGTTGCTTGATACTATTGCGCCTTCATAAGAATATTTCAATCTATTTACGGCTTGTCATCAAGCTTTTTCCCACTTCTTGAGATTAGCCACCGTGGAAAGGGTTCCGCCGCGCCGGATCTCCTCATAGAGCCTGCTTTCCATCTTCTGGACCTCTTTGGCTCTCCTGGCGATCTCGTAGGCCCTTTCTTTGGGTATGACCACAACTCCGCTCTCGTCACCCACAATATAGTCTCCAGGCCTTACCGTCTGGCCGCCGCAGGTGATTTCGCTATTGATCTCGCCCATTCCCTTGGGATCGCCTGCATTCGGAGTGATCCCTGAAGCAAATATGGGGTAGTTAAGCTCTCTGATCTCGTCCACATCCCGCACCGCTCCGTCTATGACCACACCTTCGATCCCCCTGTTCTTGCTGCTCAGGGTAGCGAGCCCCCCCCAGGGAGAGATGTAATCGCTGCCGTTGTAGATTACCAGAACATCACCCGGCCCGCACATGTCGATGGCCTCAACGGGCTTGGCCCAGTCTCCGGCAAAGGTTTGCACTGTCACCGCCCGGCCTACGATCTTGGTTTTCAGATTTATAGGAAGAATGCCGCGCATGGCTCCCTTGCGGTGCATGGCATCGGAGATGTTGGGCGCCGATACCTCTCGGAAGATGGCTACCATCTCCTCGTCCCGGCTCATCCTGGCTCCGGCGCTCACCTGAGCGTGGTCTATTGCATCGCGAAGCTTCAGGGCAGATGCAGTCACATCCGCGCTTCTTACAATGCTTCCCCCCACTATGACAATGGCCGCCCCGCTGGCAATAGCCTCTGCGCCGGTGACCGGATCGATGCCGCCCGCCGCGGCCAGGGGAGTGCTGACCACCTTTGCGATCTCCTTGAGGAAATCGACTGTGTCGCGACCGGTCATCTGCTGGTCGATGCCCACGTGAACGCAGATGTAATCCACACCGATGGCCTCCAGTTCGCGAGAACGCTTTACAGGATCGGGAACGGATATCAGGTCCATCATGATCTGAACGCCATATTTTCGCGCCGCCCGCAGCGCATCCTCAATCGTGGAGTTATCAGATACGGCGAGCAGGGCCACGATATCGGCTCCGGCTTTGGCTGCCATCTCCACCTCCATGGCGCCCGTGTCCACCGTCTTCATGTCGGCCACGATTTTAGTTCCAGGCAGGGCCTTCTTGATCTCGCGCACAGCGTCCATGCCCTCGCTCTTGATAAGGGGTGTTCCTGCCTCAATCCAGTCTGCTCCGCCCGATACGGCCTCTTTGGCTATCTGAATTGATCTGTCCAGCTCAAGAAGATCCAGTGCCACCTGTAGAATGGGTTTAATATGACATCACCACACTATCAGCCGATTAGCATACATCAGCACACGCTAAGTAAAAAGGTGCATGGTATATAAAATGAAGCTGGCAGATATTTCTGAGATAGAGCTTGATGACGATCCCTTCCGGCCTGGCGGCCTGGGCTTCACCAAGCTGCATGGAAACGGCAATGACTTCGTCCTGATAGACGAGACGAGTCGCGAGCAAATAGCGGAGAGTGAGAAGAAGAAGTTCGCCATTGCATTCTGCCATCGCCATTTTGGCATAGGGGCGGATGGGGTTTTATTCCTTACAGGCAGCTCGCGGGCATCTCTCGGCATGAGGCTCATTCAGCCGGATGGTTCAGAAGCGGAGATGTGCGGCAACGGCATACGCTGTCTGGCCAAGTATGCCTGGGACGCCGGATATGTGGGCGAATCTTTTGATGTGGAGACCCTGGCGGGCATCATCCCGGTGCAGGTTCGAGAGAGAGACGGCTCATTCTGGGCCAAGGTGGACATGGGAGTGCCCAAGTTCGACCGGCCTTCCATTCCCGCCTGCGGCCAGGGCGATCTCATCACCGAAGAGATCGATGGCATCAGGATATCAGCGGTCAACACCGGAGTTCCTCATGCGGTGCTCCTCGTTGATGATATGAATTTTGATATTCTCAAAGCCGCCCCGTCCGTAAGACACAACAACCTCTTTCCCGAAGGCGCCAATGTGAATTTTGTCAAGGTCGGCGAACCTCTTGAGATCAGAACCTTCGAGAGGGGTGTGGAGGGTGAGACGCTCTCCTGCGGCACGGGATCTGTGGCCGCAGCCAGTGTGGCCCGCCGCTTGGGATTGGTTGACGATGAGGTCCTGGTGCAAACCAAAGGAGGGCCTCTGCTGATCAGCTTTGAAGATGGCAAAGCATTTATGGAAGGGCCGGCTGTAACCGTCTGCTCTGGAGAGTTTTCTTTTGAATACCTGTGGAACTTATCCATGGAACCGTGATTAATAGATTGAGGCAAAAATGAAGATAAAAGCTACCATTTCGGGACTGAGGATTCTGATCATCTCTTTCATTTTTGTCAATAGCATTTTCGCGAGCATTGCATTTGCTGATCATTATGTGATGGAAATAGGCAGCAAGAGCAATCCCAATGCTCATCTCTTCGCTTATGACCAGAAGTTTCGGGAGAGCACCTATTTGCATAACTATCCCATGAGGATGAGCGCATCCAAGGAGTTCACCGATGCTACCCGCCTCTCAACCGCGATGAAGCTGAAAGCGCTGCCCAACCTCACTGAAATGATAATAGATGCAGATTTTATCGGCATAGGGCGTATTGGCTATCTGGTGCTGGATCCGGATAGGGCGAATCCGGAGTTATGGGGTCCGAAGTACGAAGTAACGCGCATCAATCACATGTTCGTGGGCAACTTCTCCATTAACGAGCAGATAATAGTAGCAAAGAATCACATGTGCGAGGACGGATACCTGCCCTGCGCATGATAGCATTTGAAAAATGGATAAAGGCAGGAATGGATAAGGCATGAGACGGGACACGCAATTGCCTTTCTTCCCGATCCCTGCTCAGACCTTCCTGCTCGAATCTTTAGTAGCAGCCTAAATAGGCTTTTCCTCGTGAGCCTGCCAGTCCTGCCAGGGGTAAATTCTGGCATCAAAGCCCATGAGTTCCAGGGCAAACCAGACGATGGACGCCCCATAAATATCGTCTGAGTAGACCACTGCCGGCCGACTGGCATTCAATCGGGCAAATGTATCCTGAAGATTCGTCCCGTTCTTCAGCCTGCCTGCTTCCAGAATGCTCTCCGGGCTGATGAAGGTGGCATTAAAAATTCTCGATTTGCCGAACTGCTGAAAGGTCCTGGCGTCCACCATCTGGGCCTGGCCTGACAACATATAATCATAATCAGCCAGAAGCTCAGATCTGGCAGGACCAGCCACATAGCTTGCCGGAGGACGGACGTTCTCCGCGGTCTCCAGGGGCAGACTGGCTGCTATCCAGTTGTCCAGGCCGCCATCCAGAGCCCTGACTTCATTGTGCCCCAGGTAGCGCAGGGCAAAGAGAGTCGCAGTCGCTTCTCCGGAACTGAATGTGTCTGAGTAGATCATCAATGGATCATTCTGAATGACGCCCGTTTTGCTTAAGATCGCCTCCAGATCGGTTGTATTGCGCAGCGACCCGTTCTCATAAAAAAAGCTCTTGGCAGGTACATTTATGCCGCCCCTGATATGAGCCTGGCCCGGAGCGCGGCTTGCAGACACATCCAGAACCACGTCTCCCTCAGCTATGGCATCCAGAGATTTCAGCATCTCGGGTTTCGGGAAAGAATCTGCCCTGCTTCCGGGGGCAACATACGCCCCGCTGGTGCTTGAGGATGCGATGTTTGGCGTGCTGCTTACAGTTTTAGCCGATGCCGCGCCAGAGGCCTCGCCAGCCCGGAAGCTGCCAGAGCTGATGCTGTTTGAGTTGACGCTGTTTGAGCTGGCGGCACCAGTGACACCCACCAGCGGGACATCAGAGTTCATGAAAGCCTGAGCCGACTCCAGCCAGGAGTCACTGCCTGAACCGCATCCACCCACTGAGCAACTGGCCTGCGCAGACGGAGCAGATGCACAAATGGCTATGAGGATTGATAAAAGGAATGGCAAAGATGACAAACCTGACAAGTATCGTAAACGGATCTTCATCTAAATCATCTCCTGATGCCTCTTGATCTTATCAGCAATATCGATTCGTCTCAATTGTTTTTATCTTGCTCTATTTCGATTTATCTCGCTTTGTCTCGTTTTATCTAGTTTTATCTCAATTTCAGTCTACTTTGATTTTACAGCACTGACCTTTATGCTTAAAACAGAATCGGCGACTTCCTTCTGCTGTTCAGAGGAGATGCTGGGCATCTCAATTGCCGACGAACCCGCTGTCTCGCAGAGGAGCGATTCTATAGGAAAATTCGATTCTGCAACAACCGTTACTTCAGAAAAACCGACTTCCCTTATTATCTTCAGGTACTCATCCTTCATGATCGCCCCGGCCAGACAGCCGATGTAGGCTTTGCTGGAGCTTTTAACAAATTCCGGCAGCTCTCTGGTCAGCACTACATCGGAAACGGCCAGCCTTCCGCCGAGTTTGAGGACTCTATAGGCCTCTCTGAAAGCCATAGTTTTATTGGGAATGAGATTGATGGCGCAATTGGAGATCACTACATCCACATACCTGTCTGCCACAGGCATATTCTCGAGGTCTCCCTGCCTGAAATCGATATTTGTGTAGCCGCCTTTGCGGGCGTTGGCCCTGGCGCGATCGACCATCTCCGATGTGATATCAACGCCTATTACCTTTCCGGATGCTCCCACTCGGGAAGAGGCCAAAAAGCAGTCAAATCCTCCTCCTGCACCCATGTCCAGGACGATCTCGCCCTCTTTGGGCGATGCCACTGCTACAGGATTTCCGCAACCCAGCCCCATATTGGATTCCGGTGGAGCAGCCGATATCTCCTCATCGGAATAGCCCATCCTCTTGCTCATCGCCAGAGGAATATCATCGCAGCCACAGCAGCTCCGTGATGAATAATAAGATGTTGCCTGCTTTGCAATTCGAGCATAGCCTTCTTTTACAGCTCTCTTGATCTCCTTTTCTTTTATCGCCATTAGAAATTTCACCGATCCTGAATAATGATTTGTTGGCAACTGATATTTAACTTGGGAAATTGTATCTCATTAGCTTGGTCATAGGCTCTTATTAAGGTTTCCTTGAAACGTAAGAAGAAAAGTAAGGAGAAAATGACGAGCGCTACCAGATCAAGCAAATCATCTTACAAAATCGATCAGCCTCTTGCTTTTGGCTGGACTGTAATCTCCGATGGTCTTGATGAGCATCTGATGCCTCGCCCAAAGAATGACGATTGCAGTAAGAGATATGATCAACCAGGCAGAAAACCACAGCTTCATTATTCGGTCTGCCGATCCACCGGGAAGGAGCCCCTGAGAGAGTATAAAAGCCGCAGCTGCGAGGGTTACGATAATTGAGAAGAACAGATTAGCGGAGGGGGCCATGCCATCCCGATAGGAAGCACAAAATCGCTCCCATTCCCTTTCCGCTCTGCCGGTCAAAGATACCGGGTTTCTGCCCAGAAAGATGCCCACGCGCTTGATCCGGGAGTCAGCGGACATGATATAAAGATCATAGCTTATGGCCACCAGAGGCACAAAGTAAAGCAGCCAAAATATATCAGCAATATCGATACCCATATCAACTGAGCTGAGGCCAAAAAGAACGGTGATAAAGGCCAGCTTCATAGTGACGAGCTGGGTGCGTTCATTTTGAGTTCTGATCTTCTCTTCATGAAGCGCGCGCAAGAACTCCTGATCGTTTTCCTCCATCAATTTCCGACTCCATACTGCAAGAGGTATCAATAATATTAATAATTTTTGGATGTGATGGCAAATTGATTTGGAAATGAATTTATCCTAAAGCCCCTCAATGAAAGAAGGATGAAACCGATAGATCAGGTACAGGATACCTGCACAAATATTCGCAATATGGAGATCAGAGGCGCAGGCAGAATTGCGACGGCTGCGGCTGCATCTCTGCGCGACTTTTCAGAGGCAATGCAGCCGCAAAGCCTTGATGACTTCAATAGCCAGATGAAGCAAGCCGCCGATATTCTTCTCAAGACGAGGCCCACGGCAGTCTCCTTATCCAATGCCATACGCATGGTGATGAAGTACGATGCGCAGGATCTGGATTCAGCCCGCCAGGCGATTGCGCTCAATGCCAACCGCTTCATCGAGATCTCGGAAAAGGCTCTGGAGAGAATCGGGCAGATCGGCAGCCGCAGGATAAAGGACGGCTCAGTCGTCCTCACCCACTGCAACTCTCTCGCAGCGCTATCCGTTATCAGCACTGCCCACAAATCCGGAAAGAAGATCAAAGTGATCGCCACCGAATCGCGACCAAGATATCAGGGCATTACCACTATAGGCATGCTGGATCGAATGGGAATCGAGACGGAGTTGATTGTCGATTCGGCTGTGAGGAGCGTCATGAATGAGGTCGACCTGGTGGTGGTGGGAGCAGATGTGATAACCGCCAATGGAACACTGGTTAATAAGATCGGAACCGCTCAGATAGCGCTCTGCGCTCATGAGGCCAGAACAAGCTTTATCGTGGCTGCCGAGACATACAAGTTCAGCCCTCAGACAATACTGGGCGAGCTGGTTACCATCGAAGAGCGCGAATCTGCTGAGGTCCTGGCAGATCTCTCAAGGTACAGCCATGTGAGAGTAAGAAATCCAGCATTTGATGTGACACCGCATCAGTACATCGAATTGATCTGCACCGA